>NZ_JAMFRV010000421.1 GCF_026224925.1 Pseudomonas sp.
CACGATCTGCCACTCTCGGAATTGCCGGACATGTTCAAGCGCTACGCTGAACGCAAGGAGATCGCAGCGAAGGTGATATTCCGGCCTTGAACGCATTGCGTGGCTAGCGACCTAACCTGCTAGCCACCCGTCATATGCAGTGCAAAGCCGATAAAACAAGAAGCGTCGTCAGAGACGCAGGAGGACAACGATGACCCTGTTGCTGGGACTGGATTTCGGAACGGGTGGCGTACGGGCAGGCTTGTATGACCTGCAAAGCCACAAGCTGGTGCAGGTGGCAGAAGCGCCCTACGCCACCGAATATCCGCAGTTAGGCTGGGCCGAACAATCGCCACAGGAGTGGTGGTCGGCACTCGGCAGTGCGTGCCGAACCTTGATGGCCCTAGCGGGACATCCGCATGTGGCAGCAGTGTGCGTGGCAGCCACAGCGTCGACTGTCGTTGCGGCCCGCAGCAATGGCGAACCGTTACGCCCCGCTTTGCTATGGATGGATTGTCGCGCCACCGAGGAATCCGCGCACACCGCACAGGTAACCCATCCGATGATGAATGCCGGCGGCGATGCAGTGGAATGGCTGATCCCCAAAGCCATGTGGCTGGCGCACAACGAACCTGAAGTGTATGCCCAGGCCGATCGCATCTGCGAAGCGGTGGACTGGATTAACTTTCAACTGACGGGTCGCTGGGTTGCCTCGCAACTGAACGCCAGTTGCAAGTGGAATTACGACACATTGAACCAGCGTTTCCCGGTCGAGCTGTATGAAGAACTCGGCGTGCCGGAGCTGGCGGAAAAACTGCCCCGCGAAGTGATTCCAGTGGGCGGTCGCATCGGTCAATTGAGCGCCAATGCTGCCAGCCATTTAGGACTGAGCCGCGACACACTGGTCGCCCAAGGCGGAATCGACGCGCACATGGCGATGCTCAGCGCTGGGACCACCGGCGCCGGTGAGTTGCTGTTCATCGGCGGCACGTCCGTGGTGCAACTGATGCACACCCCCCAACGTATGGACGTCCCCGGTATTTGGGGCCCCTACCCTGGCGCGTTGCTCGATGGCCAATGGTTGATGGAAGGTGGCCAGGTCTCGGCCGGTTCGATCCTCAACTGGCTGGCGCAGAAGATGTTCGGACTCAACGACGCCGAGCATCAACAGATGATTAAAAAAGCCGCCCAGTTGCGGCCAGGTTCTACCGGTTTGCTGGTACTGGATTATTGGATGGGCAACCGCACGCCGTATCGCTCGCCCGACATGCGCGGGGCAATTCTCGGCCTTTCGCTGAACCATGACCGACACGATTTGTACCGGGCCTCGGTTGAAGCTATCGCCCTCGGCTCGGCGAACATCTTTCACACCTGGCGCTCCCAAGGTATCGAAATTACCCGAGTGGTCGCGGCAGGTGGTTTTCAGAAAAACCCACTGTGGCTACAAGCGACGATTGATGCCACCGGCGTGCCGTTCGAGATGGTCGCCCACGACAATTTGACCTTGATCGGCACCGCCGCGGCTGCCGCCTGCGCGCTGGGCGAGTTCAGCCACTTGCAAGAAGCAGCCGACAGTTTCACCACTCGCGGCACCTTGATCGAACCTGACGCCGAAGCCCACGAACAATACGTTGAGCTGCTGGGCCGTTATCGCGCCGCCACTGACAGCGTTGCACCCATCAGTTGCAAGCCGGCGCTCGCCAAGCTGCGCGGTGTGAGGCCTGCCGCATGAACGCCCTGACCGATTCGAAGAACGCCGAAACCTTACCCGCCCGGCTGTCTTCAGATGCCCAGCGCGAGGATTTGATGGTCCAGGTGGCCAAGCTGTATTACGACCTGGAAAAGACCCAAAGCGATATCTCCAAAGAAACCGGCCTGACCCGCTGGCAAGTCAGCCGGCTGTTGCGCGAAGCCCGGGAAACCGGCGTGGTCAGAATTGAGATCATCCCGCGTTCTGCACGCTTGCCCGAACTGGAGGCAGCGCTACAGCGGCGTTATGGCCTACGCGAAGCGCTGGTGCTGGGCGTGGTTGGCGACGACAGCGGTTTGAATGCGGTGACTCAGGCCGCAGCGCGCTACTTATGCAGCCTGCAACCGGCACCGGACTTGATCGGTGTGTCGTGGGGTCGAACCTTGACCAAAATGGCCCAATGGTTGGTCCCGCGCTGGAACGAATCAGTGAATGTGGTGCTGCTCAACGGCGCTATCAATACGCGCTCGGTGGGTGAACCCAGCCACAACGTGGCCGAACGCTTTGCCCATGCGGCGCGCGGCCAGGCAACCTTATTGCCGGTGCCGGCGATCCTCGGCAACGCCCGCACTCGGGAGGCGCTGGAACAAGACCCGATTATTGCTGACGTGCTGCGCTTGGGCGAGCAAGCCTCGGTTGCCTGCTTCAGTCTCGGCGAACTGACCGCCCACTCGGTGTTGATGGAGTCCGGCTATATCGATGCCGCGCTGTTGGCGGAGTTGAAGCGGCGCGGCGCAGTCGGCGACATCATGGGCCGCTTCATCGGCGCGGATGGCCAAGTGGTGATGCCTGAACTGGACGACCGAACACTGGGCCTGCGCCCACAAGCGTTGCGCGACAAGGCGTGGTCGATTGCGGTCTGCGTCGGTGCCCACAAGCATCAAATCGTTAAAGCCAGCGTCCGCGCCGGCTACGTCAACGTACTCGCCACCGACGAGGCCACTGCGCGCTTCTTGCTGGAGCAAGACCATGACTGAATTGGCTCTCGATATCCGCCACCTTGCCAAGCGTTTTCCACCGAATGTGGTGGCACTGACCGACGCCTCTTTGACCGTGCGTCCCGGCGAAGTCCATTGTTTGCTCGGTGCCAATGGTGCCGGCAAAAGCACCCTATTGAAAATCGTCGCTGGCGCCCACCGCCCGGATGGCGGTGAAATGCTGGTGTGCGGTCGTCACGTTGATTTGAAAAATCCGCAGCAAGCCCGTGCAGCCGGGATCGTGATGATCTATCAAGAACTCGATTTGATCGGGCAAATGACCGTCGAAGAAAATCTGATGCTTGGCTACACGCCCAACCGCTACGGGATTATTTCCAGGGCCAAGCGCAGTGCCCGCGCCGCTGAAGCGTTGAAACGAGTCGGGGCGAATTTCAGCGCCACGGCGCGGGTCGACACGCTGTCCATCGCCAACCAACAACTGGCAGCCATCGCTCGCGCGTTGACCTGCGACGCCAAGCTGGTAGTGATGGACGAACCCTCTGCCGCGCTCAACGAAACCGAGCTGAAACGGGTTTTTCAAGTGATCCGCGAAATCACGGCGGCCGGTGTGGCGGTGCTGTATGTCAGCCATCGCCTGAACGAAATTCGCGAGATTGGCCATCGCGTAACAGTCTTGCGCGGCGGCCGTACCCTGGAAACCCGTGAACTGAGCGACGTTGATGACCAGGCGCTGATCAACGCGGTAGTCGGCGAGCATCGGGAGTTGCTGGAGCGTAGCGCCCGCACGCCGCCCCGCGCCGAGTTGGCGCTGAAGGTCGATAACTTACACGGTGCCCAAGGCTTGGATGTGCATGGCCTCGAAGTACGCCAAGGCGAAATCGTTGGCCTGGCCGGGCTCAACGGTGCCGGGCGCAGCAGCCTGCTTAAGGCGCTGTTCGGTTCCGGGCGGATCACCGCCGACATCGAACTGTTCGGTCAGGCCTATAAACCCAATACCCCACGCGATGCCATTCGCCAGGGTGTCGGCCTGGTCCCGGAAAGTCGCAAGACCGAAGGCTTAATGCTGGATGCACCCATCTACCGCAACGCGACGCTGGTGCACACCCACCGTTTGACGTGGTTTTCCCATTGGCAGGCCAAGCAGCGCACCGAACCGGTACTCAAGCGTTTGCAAACCAAGTTCGACAACCTCGATCAACCGGTGCGGCAATTGTCTGGCGGCAATCAACAGAAAGTGGTCATGGCCAAGTGGGTGATCGAAGGCACACGCCTGTTGCTGCTGGACGAGCCCAGCCGTGGCCTCGATGTCGGTGCTAAAGCTGACTTGTACGCATTGGCCCGCAGCTTGGCCCAGGAAGGCTCGGCCGTGCTGGTCGCCAGCAGCGAACTGGACGAGCTGTACGTGAACTGCGACCGCATCTGGGTGATGCATGAAGGCCGCAACGCGGAGTGTTTCGACCCGCTGACCACCCCTCGCGATCATATCGAGCACACCATTCTGACCGGTAAACGAGTGCACACATCATGACCCCTACCAGTAACCCACTGCCTGTTTTCGAGAAAGTTTCCGTGCTCGGTACTGTGCGCCGCAGCGCCGCGCTTGACTGGATCATGCGCTACAACTTCGTGTTCATTTTCCTGCTGGCGGTTGTGGTCGCGACGTTTCTGTCCGACGACTTCCTGACCTTCGGCAACATCGCTAACTTGTTCCAGCAAGGTGCCATCGTCGGCATTGTCGCCATCGGCATGACCTTTGTGATTCTGACGGCCAACATTGATTTGTCAGTGGGCAGTCTCTGCGCCTTCGGCGGGATTGTGGTCTCGGTGATGCTGCAACAGCAGATCGGCGGCTGGTTGGCGGTACCGGCGACGTTACTGGTGGGCGTATTCATCGGCACTTTCATGGGCGCCATTACCGTGTTCGGTAAAGTTCCGAGTTTCATCGTGACCCTGGCCGGTTTGGTCTCGCTGCGCGGCGCGACGTTTCTGGCTTCCGACGGCGCACCCATTGGTAATCTACCTGCCGGTTTTACCCGTATCGGTTCAGCAATGATCGACATCCTGCCGAGCCAAGGCATTGTATTTCCGGTGCTGGGTTTGGTGTTCATCGTGATCACCGTGGTGGCGTGGTTGGTGTTGCGTTACACCGTTTTCGGCGAGTACGTGCTGGCAACTGGCGGTAATCTTGAAGCGGCGCGCTTGTCCGGAGTGCCGGTTCGTACTGTCACTATTGCGGTGTTCGCAATTTGCGGCGGGTTGGCGGCGTTCGCCGGGATGCTCATGACTTCACGCTTGCATGTGGGTCAACCCACCGCCGCGCAGGGGCTGGAACTGGATGCGATTGCCGCCGTTGTCTTGGGCGGGACGAGCTTGTTTGGTGGCCGTGGTAGTGTGGTCGGCACTGCGGTTGCGGTTATGCTCTTACAAGTGCTGCGCAATATTTTCAACTTGCTGGGCTTGGGTTCGTTCTATCAGATGGCCTTTACCGGGGTGATTATTGTCCTGGCCATTTTGTTGAACCGCTTGATCGACCACTATGCAGGCCGCACCTGAACTGCCTCGTTTCTTCAAACTACGGAAACACCCGATGAATGCTTCGCTTAATGAATTCGGCGCCATAACCGCCGTGATTTTCGACATGGATGGCCTGTTGCTCGACACCGAAGGCATCTATACCGAAGTCACCCAAATCATCTCTGACCGTTACGACGGCCGCAAATTTGACTGGAGCCTCAAGCAAAACACCATCGGCCTCGGCGCCCGCGACTTGGCCAGCTACATCATCAAGGCACTGGATCTGCCGCTGAGCATTGATGAATATTTGCAAGCGCGAACGCCGTTGATGGATGAGCGTTTTCCGCTCGCTAAAGTAATGCCAGGCGCCGAAGCGTTAGTCAGGCATCTGTCGGAGAACAACGTGCCGATTGCGGTGGGAACCAGTTCTTCGAGGCATTTTTTCGATCTGAAAACCACCTTACACAAAGACTTGTTCGCGCTGTTCGATACCATCGTTACTGCCGATGATCCGCAGGTAGGCGCGGCAAAACCAGCGCCGGATATTTTCCTGGTCGCGGCACAACGGCTTGGCATTCCTGCAGCCCAGTGCATGGTGTTCGAGGACTCGCCATTTGGTATCACTGCGGCCAAGGCGGCTGGCATGTTGGCCATCGCAGTACCTGACCCGGCGATGCCCGCAGAGAAATTTGCCCATGCGGATCGAGTGATTCGCAGCCTGGAAGGCTTTCAGCCAGAGGGTTATGGGTTGCCTATTCGTTGAACCAAGCAACGCGGTTTGTCTGATGTACCGCGCTGCCTGCTTCCCGAACAAAGCTACGCGACCCGGTTGGCCCACATTAAACTCTCGGCATGGCCCCACGGATGTACACACAACACCTGTGGGACCGAATTTATTCGGGAAGCTTTTGATCAGCCACCAATGCTGTAAGCATCCACCCACATCAACGATTTACTCGGGTCGTTGATGTCGTACTTCTTGGCGAAGCTCAAGGTGCCGTCGCGCTTGATGTTGAATACGGCGAGGTTGGCTTTGATCTCGACGACCTTGCCGTCTTTTTTCTCCAAACCACTTTTCTGGTTGCCGACAATCAACAAATGTTGATCTTCCAGTACGGTGAAGGTCCGCGCCTCAACACCTTGGCTGTCGATGTGTTGCAACAGCTTTGGCTCTCCGGTCTTGGCATCCAGGGCGTAGGTCGCCACGTCATTCTCGCCGTGTTTAAAAACCGTCCGACCTTCTTCGCTCACCGTCTCATCGGAGCGATTGGTCACGTACAAAAACTTGCCGTTCGGGCTGAGCTGAATCACCCCACCTTTCTTGATCCCTTCATTTGCGTCAGGCTTCAAGTGAGGATCGCGGGTGGATGTCTTGAACAATGCTTGCTCGGCAAGTTGGCCGTTATCGGCAATTTTGTAGGTATAAATGCTGCTTCCGCGCTCGGTCGCTACGTACGCCAGCGGCGCTTTAGACGGGTAAGCCACATGCCGCGGCCCCACCGTGGGCTCAAATTCAACCCTGCTGACTTGGCTCAACTGGCCGTCTTTGTAGGAGAGCGTGGTCAAAGTACCTAAATCCTCCGGACGCCCCGGCGTCGCATCGTTACCGCGCCCGGCCGCGATGACAAATTTGTTGCTCGGCATCACCGTAACCTGATGAGTGAAGATGCCTGCATGAACTGGCTGTTGCTGCTCGACTGCTGCGCCGACTTGGCCGTCTTTTTCAATCGGGTGCACGCTGAGGGTTGCAGACTTGTTGTACGCGACCAAGGCGAAACGCCCCTCTCGGTCCAGGGTCAGGTGAATCGGTCGCTCTTTCAAATTAACGGGTGTGCCTAACGCTGTCAGACGTCCGCTTTTCTGATCGATAGTGAAGGCACTGAGCACATTAATGTCGCCCGGATTGGTAGCGCTTATATTGCTGGAAATCACATATAAATGCCGGTGTGCACGATCGGCCACGGCAAACTGGACAGTCGCCGGTAAAAGCAGCGTCTCATCGAGTTTCAGGCTCCCGTTTTTACCCATGAGAGAGTAATGGCGCAACTCTTCCCCAGCACTCGCATAGACGGCGATGTGGGCGGCGTTGCCCGGCTTATCCGCAGCAAACCCATGCATGGATGCCGAGGCAATTGCCGCGTACAGCACACCGTTAAAAACCAGTTTCATGCTCATTAATTCATTTCCCTCTGATACGCAGGGGCTTCAAGCCCCGGTCTTATTTTGGTTCGGTTCAAGTACGGCGCCGACGGATGCACTACCCAATCAATACGATAACGACAATAACCCCTTCCACCCTTTCATCAACCCTACCCGCAGCGTTGGTATAAGAACCAATTAACAGTTTTGGCGTTAATGTACCGGATGTGTCAGGTGTACCGCTACTGCAAACACACCGAGAAACAACCATAAAACTGCAAACATTTTGGGTGTTCTTTTCGAGAACAAAAGCGATTTTTTATGCCCGTTATTACTCGATTCCCAACTGCTGAATAAAGGTGAATCGTCATACGCGAGGCCAATAACCGGCTCACTTTGCAGCAGGCCACTTTGTTTGTAGTACCAGTGATCGATGATGTCGCACGATGCTTTAATTCCAGGCCATGCACTCACCGAACTTGCCAGCCCGAACAACGCCAGCATTGGCGGTACCACCAGGGTAAAAATCACTCCCCAGTTCGGGTTCAGATTGGCCATGGATGAAGCATAAGCAATCACCAGAAATGCTTGAGCAGAGAGATAAGCGTTGGTGCGGCTGGACAGATTTGTGGTTTCGAAATGAATTTCGCGGCGATAGAAATCCAGTCGATCCTTCGGCGAACCGAACAGTTTTGCCTCTTGGTCTGTCTGCGCCTGGGCTGGCGTTTGCGGCATGATTATTTTGGGCACGGGGTGGCTCGATGAATCCGGAGAAAATATGGACGTTGGATTCCGGGGCGAGTTCAGGATTTAGAGGGTGCTCAATACCCCAGTGAAATCCAAACCTGCCAACACCTCCCATGCGCATCTCTTACTGCACCGTCGCCTGGGGCTTAATCAGCTGCAGTTGCTGGCGATAATCATCGGTCACTTGCCGCGCCTGGTTGCTTGAGGTCACTACCCGCGGGGTGATCAGTACGATCAGTTCGGTACGGTCTTTGGATTTGGTCGTGTTACCGAACAACCACCGCAAGCCAGGAATACGCCCCAGATAAGGCACCGCTGCGACAGTCTCGCTGTTGTCTTGCTTGATCAGTCCGCCCAGCAGCACGGTCTGGCCGCTTTGCACCGCGACTTGGGTCGATACCGAACGCGTAGAGATGCGCGGATTAGTGGTGGTGGTCGTGCTGCCGCTATCAGCAGCGTCGCTGACTTGTTGCTGAATATCCATGTACACCAAGCCACCCGGATTGATACGCGGTACGACGTCGAGGATGACCCCGGTCTGCACGTATTCAACGCTACTCAGGGTGGTGTCCGAGTTGGTGGTGTTGACGGTAGTCTGGCTGATGGGAATGTTATCGCCCACCTGAATCTGCGCCTGCTGGTTGTTCATCACCACCAACGACGGTGCCGACAGCACTTGGGTGCGACCGCTACTTTCCAGCGCGTGCAGGGCAAATTGCAGCTTGCTGCTGACGAATGAATAAAACAGCGAATCGGTGGAGCCCAGGCTTGCCCCGCCACCGCCCAAAGCGCCTTGGCTACCGGACGTATTGGCCACCGTCGTGCTGGTGGAGTTGCCCGCCAGATTGCCCAAGTACCACTGAACGCCGAGGTCCAACTCACCGGTCAGTTTGACTTCGAGAATACGGGTCTCGATTTGCACCTGCATCGGCGGGTTGTCCAGACGCTTGATCGCCGCTTCGATTTCCGCCCACTGCGCTGGACGGGTGCGTACCAGCAACTGGTTGCTGCCCTTTTGCGCGGTGATTCGGGTGCTGTCGTCGAGGCTTTTCTGTGCCGCACCGCCGCTTTCCGTGGCCGCATCGCCACTGGCACTGCTATCAGACCCGCTGTCGTCTTCGGCTTGATCGTCATCGTGCACGGACGTCGATGCCTGGTTGTTATTGCTGTTGCTGTTGCTGTTGCTGTTATTCAATCCTTGAGACGAATTACTCAGGCTGGAGCTTCCTGTTCCTGTCCCGGTGCCATTGCCGGAGGTGAGGGAGGGCATGGACGTCGTGCGGACGATCCTCGCCCTGCCGACCAACGGCAAGGTGCTGCTCAAGGAGATGAAGGGACAGATCCTCACGACCCCCATCCCGATCTTAACCATGAAGCGGACGGCCTAGGCCGCGACGCGCCTTGGCGCGTGGCCGGAGACCTGATCGCCGGCGCGAGCGTCGAGCGGGAACAGGAACAGCAGATTGGCCGCCGAGATCACGGCGATCACCACGAAGGCCG
>NZ_JAMFRV010000037.1 GCF_026224925.1 Pseudomonas sp.
ACCGGGTCTGCGACCTTCAACAACAACTTGCCGGGACGCTTGCCGCTGAAAAGGGTGGGCAGGAGCGCCGGCGCATGCTCGAACCCGTCGACGATGTGTTCCTCGACGTGCAGCCTGCCTTCGGCGATCAGGCGTCCCATCTCCTGGCCGCCCTCCTGCAGTCGGTCGCGATAGAACGTGAGCAGGATGCCCTGCACCGTCAGCATCTTCACGCAGATGAACATGTAGTTGCGCGGCCCTTGCAATTGAACATCGGTATAGCCAGATGCCATGGCGCCGCAAATAAGAATTCGCCCGCGTGGTGCCATGCTCAACAACAAAGAATCAAGCATGTCACCGCCGACATTATCAAAGTAGGCGTTGACACCTTCAGGGCAAAGCTCGGCCAGCCGCGCACCGATGTCTTCGTTCTGATAATCGATGGCCTCATCGTAACCGGCGTGTTCCACGATCCAACGACACTTTTCTGCGCCACCGGCGATGCCGATGACCCTGTCGGCACCTGCGGCCTTGCAGATTCCGGCCACTAAAGAGCCGGTCGCCCCTGTTGCTGCCGAAACCACAACGGTATCCCCGGGGCCAACTTTAAGAACGTCAGTCACGCCAAAGTAAGCCGTTAGGCCTCCCACCCCGAACACGCCCAGATGCCAGGTGAGCGGCATATCTTCAGACTTGGGCAATACACGCAAAGGCATTGGGCCATCGGCCCGGGCGATGTTGTAGTCCTGCCACGTCAAGAAGCCTTCTACCAAGTCGCCCACCGCATAATCCGGGTGCCGTGAATCCACCACCTGACCGATGCCCATGGTTCGCACAGGCTCGCCAATCTGGACTGGGGGCAGGTAACCACCGTGGTCTGTCAACCAGATACGCTGGCTAGCGTCGAACCCAAAATACAGCGAACGCACCAACACCTCATCCACACCAGGCCGAGGCAGCGGCGCCTCGCAGTAACGGAAGTCTTCAGGAACAACAGCACCAACCGGGCGTCGCGCAAGTAACCACTGACGATTCACAGGACCATTCATCTTTTTATTTTCTCCCTGGTATAAATCAGATCCGACGCTCTTGGCCGTTCCAGTATTTTTCACGCAAATCTTTCTTCAGCACCTTGCCCGCAGGGCTGCGCGGCAATGGCGAAAGAAACTCAATTGTTTTAGGCGCCTTTACTGAGCCGAGCTTGTGCTTGCATAGATCGATAAGTGTTTGAGCATCTACACTGGAACCCGGTTTAAGCTCGACGATACCTTTTACCGACTCACCCCAATCTGCGTCAGGCACGCCAATCACCGCGCAGTCCAATACCGCTGGGTGAGACCATAGAACTTGCTCCACTTCACCGGGATAAACGTTAAACCCGCCTGAAATTATCAAGTCCCGCTTGCGGTCAGTGATATGCAGAAACCCCTCTGCGTCGAGATGTCCTACATCCCCGGTGTGCAACCACCCGTCCACTATCGACTCTGCGGTCTTCTGCGCATCGTTGTAATAACCCTTCATAACGATGTCACCACGCACGCAGATCTCTCCGTTTTCACCGTGAGACAGTTCCCGTCCGTCGTCGCTCATGATTGCCAGTACGTTAGTAACCGATGGCAGCCCACAGGCCGAGAGGCGGCTATCTGGGGCTATGCGTCCGTCCACGAAATGATCCTGGGGACGCAGAAAAGCGATTGATCCTGGAGCCTCAGTCTGGCCATAACCTTGCATCATGACGGGCCCGAACACCGCCAAAGCATGCTTGAGTTTTTCCAGGGACATGGGCGCAGCGCCATACATCAGGTAACGCAACGACGAAAAATTCCGTTTCTCAATACCCGGCGTTTCCAGCAAGCGATAGATCACTGTGGGGGGCAGAAACAACTCAGTGACCCGATGTTCCTCGATGGCATCGAGCAGAGAAATCGGGTCGGGCTTAGTAAGCACGACCACAGTCCCGCCCCTTGCACTAGCAGACAAGGACAAAAACCCGGCTGTATGAGTCATTGGCGCGGCGGCCAGATTCACGATGCGCTCGCCCGGCGCATAGGGTGTGTTGATGATGCCGTTGAGCACTGAAAGCCCCAGGTTTCGATGTGTCTGCATCACTCCCTTGGGGAGCCCAGTAGTGCCCCCGGTAGGCATGATCGCCACCAGGTCGTCAGGCTCGTGCCCTACGCACGGAGCAAATTGGCTTTGAGCAGCAAGCCAGTCGGGGAGTGACAGGCAACCCTCGACATGGCCATCAATGCAGACCAGTTTGCTCAAGCCAGGACAGGCTAACCGAAGTACGGCTACAACCGAGGCATAGGCCTTTTGGAAGAACAGCACCTCAACATCGAAGCCATTGACCAACTGGACGCTCTCGTCCGCTGAACCACGTGGATTCAACGGCACCCAAGCAAGGCCGGCACGCCACAGGCCCAACACGCACATCCAGGCCAGTGGATTGTTACCTGCCAGTACAGCGCCGTGGATGCCTTTGCGGGTGCCATCCGCAACCAGCGCTTGAGCCACTTGGCAGGTAATGCCATGAGCCTCCTCGTAAGCCCAACGCTGCCCGTCCATGACGAAAGCAGTCCCCTGCGGGTTCAACGACCGACCGCGGTCGAAGAAGTCGATGATGGCCATTGCAGCCTCCTGTTGTTTATAGGTTTTATAGGGTTGAAGTTACTTAACAAACGGTAGTAAGGCGTCGATCGAACCTGGCAGGTCCAACTCGAACTCGCGGACCTGGCCTTCTTTCATCATTGCAGCCATCCCGGCCTGCATCTCCGGGCTTTCCATGCCGGCACGAAGTCCATCGTTTTCCGCAGCCAGACCTGAAAACAGCGGCTCTACAAACGGTTCAAACACTCGTCGCACCACTTCACGGTTCATCGCGATCACGGCGTGCGAGCGTTTGGCCACTCGACGCACCACATCCTCTACATAGTCGTCCAGTTCACCTTGCGACAACGACCGGTTGATCAAACCGTAACGCTCTGCTTCATCCCCGCTGAAGTCCCGTGAGGTAAGCAGCAACTCAAGCACTCGAGCCGGTCCCAGCGCCATAGCCGAGCGAGTAGCCCCGCCGCCGCCCGTGACAAAGCCACCACTTGCTTCCGGAAAACAGAACATTGATTCGCTGCTGGCGAAACGCATACTCAAGCACAGAAGAAACTCCAAACCACCGCCGCGGCACCGGCCGTTGACCTTGCCGATGGTGACTTGCGGTAGCATCTGCCAGGTCAGCGTGAGGGCCTGAAAAGCATTGAGATCGGGAGTCTTGCTGGCCTTACTGGGGTCCTTGGCAATGGCCACGATGTCACTGATATCAAAGTGGGCAATAAAGAAATCCGGATCCGCGCTATCAATCACTACGATCTTGACGCTTGGGTCGACTTGCAGGCGACCAGCAAGCTGGAACAACTCCTCGACCATCTTCGCGGTCATCAAGTTAATTGGAGGAGCCGAGAAGGTTACGCGCAGGACTTCACCGTCCTGCTGCAGAGAAAACGTCGAAAAACTCATTAGAGAAATCCTTCAATGTGCAGGGAGGGTTAAACCATTCGCTCGAATTGCAACGCGGCGTAGCCAAAACTTTTTAGCGTTCCGAGTAGTTCGTGATGTCCAAACACCCGAGACGGCGAGCAAAATCCCGATACGCGAGGCGCTTCAGAGATCAGTCGGCGTGCGCCGTAAGCCTGCAGCAGTCCCGTCTGGAGATAACCACCGGTACTGAAGATGCTGGCTTTGACTGCAACGTTGTTACCTGTCGCCATACACCAGTCAATCGAGCGATGAACACCTCTGGACTCACGCGGGGGCATCGTGGCAGTAATACCCCGGGCCAGGTTGTCAAGAATCGGCTGGAGTTGATGTTCGGGAATCCATTGCAGCGTGGTGAAATACAACCGCTCCAGGTCCAGCTGCTTCTGATAAAGGGCCTGGTTCCACATCGCCACATCCATCTTGCAGTTGCGCACGCGGCCATCTTTGGCAAACCAGAGCGGGTTGGTGCTGCCACCCCAGCTGGTAGCGGTCAGTACCTGCCCCCCAGGTGTTGAAATCTGGCTGACTTCAATCTGCTTGTAAGGAACGAGCTCATTGTCTTTTAGGTAATGGAACGGTTGGCACGCCGAGTCGAGAATCGTGTTAGCCGAACCAACGGTGGGCACCGCTTCGCACACCTCATGCATCTCTAACGAATCGACGCCAGGCACTTCAAGGCAGAACTGCGCGGCAATCTCGCTAACGGCGTACTGCATTGCCAGTGACGGCACCATTACAAGACCGGCCTTTGCGAAGTCCTTACTAAAGGCGTCGTCAATTTGCCGAATCGCTGCTTGCTCACCCGTGGTATCCAGATAGTGAACACCTGCACGCAGGCAGGCTTCGACCACCTCAAGGTTGAATCGATTAAATGGCCCGACCGTATTGCAGATGACTTTGCGTCCGGTCAGCAGCTTAGTAAGGGCTTCGACGGTGTGTTCAACTTCGATGATCTCATAGCGGGCATTTTCCATGCCCGGCACTTGTTTGAAGGCTTCGACGATGCGCTCGCGGCTTCGGCCGGCGGCAATGAAGGGCACGCCAAGATCACGTAAGTGTTCGGCAATAAGGCGCCCGGTATAACCGCTCGCACCGTACACGACGACAGGATAATCTTTGCTCAAGGAAGTTTCCTCAGATCAGTTATTGAGTGGTTCGGCTTTAGTTGCGGCCGAAGCCTTCTTGCCGGTGAAGTTGGCTCAACAGGTAGCCGTAGTGGGCCTGAAGAATGTTGTTTTCGCCGTCTTCAATTTGCATCGCCTGTGCATCACGCAGGAGCTTTTCGATTGGGAATTCGCGAGTCAGACCCATGCCGCCAAACAGTTGCAACGACTCGCGCACCACCGTCAGCATTTCGCTGTTACAGAAGACTTTGCCCGAAGCGGTGAAGTAAGGATGTGGACGTGGGGCACACTTGGTGAAATGGGCTACATGACGCGCCATTGCCCGGATAGCCTCTACCTTCATGCCTATCCCACCCAGGCGATACTGCGTGAGTTGATGATCGGCCAGCATTGCCCCACCCTGTTTGCGCTCATGCACGTAAGCCAACGCCAACTCGAACGCCGCCCTGGACAAGCCGGCGGCCAGATGGCTCATCGCAGTGCCGGCATGAGCCCAGGCATGAGCGTGCTTGATGTCGTAGTCGTCTTGGGTGGCAATGGCGAATCGGCGCGGCACGCGGACGCTGTCGAAATAGATCTCGCCCTGGGGCAAAGCCCGTTTTCCGAGTTTCTCCAGCGGCTTGCCTCGCGAAATGCCCTTTAGATCCAGCGGCAAAATGATGTTGCAGCCATAGGTGTTGCCTTGTTCATCGAAAAAGCCGCTGCCATAGTCGGCCACGATGTCCAGCAAGGCCACTTGCGCCACCGCGCCATTGGAAATCCACGCAGATGTTTGACCGTTGATGATGATTTCATCGTCGGTGAAGGTAGCTTGCAAGTTGCCCTTATTCCCCTTCGATCCTGCAAAGCGTTCCGGCTGGTAGAGGATCAAACCGTCGGAGCCGCGGTCAGGCTGAGTAGCACACCAACAGCCAAGCCTTCCCTCGCACAGATCAATCAACTCCTGTTGGCCGCTCGCTTGCGCCATCAGCATCGGCATAGCACCCGCACCGAACGAGGTGGCGAGTCCAGCGTCGCCCCAGGCCAACTCCTGAAACACCAGGCCCTCCATTCGAGCGGCCTGTTCTGGCCCCAATCCCGCCATGGCCTCAGGACCCAGCCCTAATGCTTGAATCTGGCCATGGAACTGCCAAAAAGGCGATCCCGGCAAAAAAGCCTCTTCGGACGGCATACGGTCAAGTTCACGCCCGATGGGGCGCATGACGTCACGAGCAAAGCGATGCACGGCCTGTTGCACAGCCTGCTCATCTTCGCTTAGACCTGCATCGAAACCTGCCAAGCCAACGACCGGTAGCGGCACCTCATGAAGCGTACTCATGTTTATCTCCTATTTTTATTAGTAGTGACGCACTATCTTTGACGCAACAAAGACTTAACCAGCAGTCAACTTCATCAGCCCGAACTTATTCAGCACTCTGCGTCCAAGGTACAAACATCGCCCGCTGCTCACCCCCCCTATGAGGAGTGGTAGACCCCTCTATTTCCAAGAGAAAGGCTCGCTGCGTCGGCCTGTGATCCTGCGCCACGAGCGAACGGGTTTAGAAGGCGGCGTCATCCATTGCCATAACCGACTCACCACCACGCATCGCTACCACGGCCAGCCCAGCCACCTGCGGTAAAACATGGGCTGCATAGAAGCGCACACTGAGTATTTTGCGCCGCAGGAATTCTTGTTGATCCCCACCTGCTTTAAGACGCTCCAGCGCTGCAAGCGCTGCTCGCGCCATTTGCCATCCGCCTGCGACAATGCCGCACAGTTGAATCAATGCCACCCCTCCTCCCAGAACCACCAGAGGCCGGCGGGGGTAGTTCACAATTGCCCAATCGGCCGCTTCCCGGAGCAGCTCGACGCCTTTTCGCAAATTGCATTCGATGTCCAACAACTCATGCTTTTGGTGTAAAGCCAGACACCCCAGTGTTTCGTCGACGCTCGACAGCCAGGTGTGCAAAGCCGCGCCACTGTCTCGCACTAGCTTGCGTTCGATGAAGTCATGAGCCTGGATGGCAGTGGTGCCTTCATAAATTGCGCATATGCGAACGTCACGCATAGGTTGTGATGCACCACTTTCCAGCACGTAACCCATACCGCCGTAAACCTGGATCGCCATCGAGGTAATCTCGTTG
>NZ_JAMFRV010000422.1 GCF_026224925.1 Pseudomonas sp.
AATCCCGCCGCGTGGCATCAACCTGAAGTACCCCATGAGCGACGCGCTCAAGCGGGCGTTGGCCAACCCTACTGATTCGGCCGATCCAGCCACCTACGAGTAATCGCGTCGATGAAATATGACTGGAGTTGGAGCGTCTTTCTGGACGTCTCCTCCAATGGCGTGGACACCTATTTACATAACCTGTTTGTGGGTGTCGGCTGGACATTGGCACTTTCGCTGACGGCGGGGTTTGTCGCACTGATCCTGGGGTCGCTGGTGGCGGTGATGCGGACTTCGCCATCGGCATTGCTGCATTTTATCGGCACGGTATACGTGGAGGTGTTTCGCAATATCCCGCTGCTGGTGCAGATGTTCCTCTGGTATTTCGTGCTTCCGGAGCTGCTACCCAAACACCTCGGGGACGCCATGAAGCAAATGGCCCAGCCATGGGGGCAGTTCATGCCCGCCGTGCTATGCCTGAGCACTTACGGTACCGCGCGATTGGCCGAAACCATCCGCGCAGGTATCCAGTCGTTACCGCGAGGGCAGGGGCAGTCGGGTACGGCAATGGGCCTGACACCGATTCAGGTCTATCGCTACGTCATCCTGCCGCAGGCGTATCGAATAGTGATTCCGCCCCTGACGTCGGAGTTCATGGGGATCGTCAAGTACTCCTCAGTGGCATTGACCATTGGTCTTCTTGAGCTGACAGGCCAGGCGCGAGCCATGCAGGAGTTCAGCTTTCACATCTTCGAGGCGTTCTCTGCCGCGACGGTGGGCTATCTGGTCATCAACGGCTGTGTGGTGCTGATCATGCGCAGTATCGAGCGCCGTTTTGCACTGCCAGGAATGATGGGCTGGAAGGCGAAAATCAAACTGAACGGGAGCGCATCATGAATTTTGATTTCGCTGCCATCGTCCATGCCATTCCGTACCTGTTTGGAACCGGCATGACGTTCACCTTGGTGCTGACCTTTGCCGCCGCCACCATGGGCCTGGCGCTTGGGACGGTGCTGGCAATGATGCGCCTGTCGCCGTATCGCGCGCTGTCGATTCCGGCAGGTTTTTACGTCAACAGCATGCGTTCCATTCCGTTGCTGCTGGTGATCTTCTGGTTTTACTTCCTGATGCCTTATATCGGCGCCTGGATCACCGGGTCCTCGCGACCTTTGAATGTAGGCGCCTATAAGTCGGCCATCATCACCTTCACGTTGTTCGAGGCGGCCTATTTTTGCGAAATCATGCGTGCCGGTATTCAGTCGGTGTCGCGTGGGCAGATGTCCGCCGGGTTGGCCATCGGCCTGACGTATCGCCAGACCATGCAGAGCATCATTTTGCCGCAGGCCTTTCGCAACATGCTGCCGTCGTTACTGACGCGGGTGATCATTTTGTTCCAGGACACCTCACTGGTGTACGTGTTGTCGCTAACCGACTTTCTCGGCGCCGGAGCCAGAATCGGGCAGCGCGACGGCCGTCTGGTGGAGTTGTACCTGTTTGTTGCGCTGGTTTACCTGGTGATTTGCTTCACCGCCTCGCGGCTGGTCAAGCTGCTCGAAAAACGAACCCTCACCCTTCGCTAAACGTGCCTTTGCGTGTCAAACCAGCAGGATCATTCCAGATGATTGAGTTCAATAACGTCAGCAAGTGGTACAACGAGTTCCAGGTACTGGACAGCTGCACCACGCGCATCAACAAGGGTGAAGTGGTGGTCGTGTGCGGCCCGTCCGGGTCTGGTAAATCCACTCTGATCAAGACAGTCAACGCACTGGAACCCTTTCAGAAAGGCACTGTTTTAGTCAACGGCGTCTCTGTCGGGGATGCTAAGACCGACCTGCCAAGGCTTCGCTCAACTGCAGGCATGGTCTTTCAGCATTTCGAACTTTTTCCGCATCTCACCGTGACCGAGAACCTCTGCCTCGGTCAGATGAAAGTGCTCAACCGCAGCCTGAAAGAGGCTCAAGAAAAAGCCCATGCATTGCTTGAGCGGGTTGGGCTTCTGGCGCACAAGGATAAGCATCCCGGAACACTGTCTGGGGGACAACAGCAGCGCGTCGCGATTGCTCGGGCATTGTCTATGGACCCCACGGTGATGTTGTTCGACGAGCCGACTTCTGCGCTAGACCCGGAAATGGTCAACGAAGTGTTGGATGTGATGAGCGATCTTGCCAGCGAAGGCATGACCATGATGGTGGTGACCCACGAAATGGGTTTCGCCCGTCGCGTCGCTGATCGAGTGATCTTCATGGACGGCGGCAAAATTATCGAAGACTGCGTCACCTCGGAGTTCTTCGATAACGTCGAAGAACGCGCCGACCGTACCCGCCAGTTTCTTTCTAAAATCCTCCAGCACTGATAGGGGTTAATCATGCTTCCTTTGAGTTCCCAAGACGTGCGGGCGGGTCATGCCATGCCTGTCGATCTGCGCAGCGATACCGTTACTCTGCCGACACAGGAGATGTACGAGCGCATGCGCCACGCGCCGATCGGTGACGATGGACTCGATTTCGATCCCTCGGTGCGTGAGTTGGAAGAAACCGTTGCCCGGTTACTGGGTAAAGAGCAGGGCTTGTTCGTGCCCAGCTGCACCATGGCGAACCTGCTGGCCGTGCTGGCACAGACCGATCGCAGCGAACAGGTAGTGCTGGAGTCGACCGCGCACATGTATACCTCGGAACGGGGTGGCGCGACGTTCACCGGGCTGTTCTATCTCGGTGTTCCAGGGCAACGCGGTGCCATGGACTTGAACGAGGCTGAAGAGGTGTTGAAAGGTGGCAAGCACAAGCTTAAAACGGGCTTGGTGACCATGGAGACTTCACACAATAACGCGGGCGGCACCGTGCCTTCGTTGGGGCATATGGCGGCGGTTTATCGACTGTCCGAGGCGCGAGGTGTGCGGGTTCATTTGGACGGCGCGCGGTTGTTTAACGCGGCGGTGGCATTGAAAGTCTCGGCTGCTAAGGTGGCGGCTCATGCTGATACCGTTTCCGTCTGCTTGTCCAAAGGCCTCAGCGCGCCAGTGGGAGCGGTGCTGGTCGGACCTTTCGACACCATGGAGAAAGCGCGCCGTCTGCGTCGAATGCTCGGCGGTACTCAGCGCCAGGCTGGGATTATGGCGGCGGCGGGTTTATACGCCGTGCAGAACATGGTCACCCGCTTGAGTGACGACCATGATCGTGCACGATTGCTGAGCAACAAGCTCAATCAATTGGGGTTGCCGTTTAGCGCCTCGCAACCTGACACTAATATCGTCCAGGTGGATATTTCCCAGTCCGGGCGTGATAGCGCGGCGTGGACGCGGAACCTCGAAAGCGTCGGATTGCTGGTTCGTCCGTGGGGAAACAGCCGATTGCGTTGCGTGACCCACCGCCACATCGACGACAGCGACATTCAATGGGCAGTGGATTGCTTTCGCGCGGCCATGGTGATGGCGGCTCACTAGGGGGCTTTATTCCTGACGCTATGGTGCAGCGTAACGGCGTGAGCTCCAGTAATCTGTACGTCTGATTCCTTTCCGGAAAATGCCGCTCCCCATGAAAATCATCCGCAGCAAGGACTTCACCGGCGACCGCGCCTGGGCCGCCCTGGACATCGCCAACATGAACGGCATCACCACTCGCTTACACTGGACCGATCAGCCTTACAAATGGCATGTAAACGACGGTCAAGAAGTGTTCGCCGTGCTGGATGGCCGGGTAGAAATGCACTTCAAGGAAAACGGCGTCCAGCGCTCGACGATGCTGGAAACCGGCGACATCTTTTATGCATCGGTGGGCACTGAGCACGTAGCCCACCCGATTGGGCCCGCGCGCGTGCTGGTGGTGGAACACGAAGGCAGCGTTTGACGAGCGCAGAACATGCTCCTGCCGGTTTAACGAATCAGACCATAAACAGGTCTTTATGCAGTGGCACGAATGTTCTCGCCTAGAATCCGTGCAGCATCCTTTGCCGGGGGCAGGCCAAATACGCGTGCGTAATCGCGGCTGAATTGGGTAGCGCTTTCATAACCGACCTCAAAAGCCGCGCTCGTAACGTTCTTGGCGTTCGTCACCATCAGTGTTCGAGCCTGAAGCAATCGAACACGCTTTTGATACTGCAACGGGCTCAGCGTAGTGACAGCTTTGAAGTGGCGGTGGAAGGCGGACACGCTCATCGCCGCATACTGCGCCAATGTCTCCACTCGAATGGGCTCGGCGAAGTCACGGCGAATCCTCTGGATGGCCCGGCTGACTCTGGCCATGGCGGTATCAGTCGCGGCAATTTCACGAAGCATCCAGCCGTGCGGGCCCTGCAGGATCCGGTACAAAATCTCCCGTTCGTAGACTGGGGCGAGGGCTGCAATATCATCGGGTCGGTCCATCAATCGCAGCATGCGCACCCAGGCATCCATCAGCTCGGGCGTGACGGCGGCTACCGAGAAGCCTGCGTTCTGTTCATGGTGCCTGGTGGGATTAGGCAGGTCTGCCAGTAACGTCGTCAGAACCGCCGGGTCCAGCGTCAGGCTCACCGCCAGGTAAGGCTCCCCGGTGGAAGCGGGGTGCACATTACCGACTGCGGGCAACTCGATGGACATGACGAAATAGGTTGCCGGGTCATACTGCAGCATACGGTCGCCGACCGTCATGGACTTGCTGCCCTGCAAAATCAGGTTGATCATCGGGTCATAAACGGCCGCCAACAGGTGTTCAGGGATCTTGCCCTGGACCATGGCCACGCGTGGAATACCCGTTTCGGTACGCCGATTCTCAGCGCGGGCCGCCAGCGCTCTAAGCTCATTCAGTTGGGTTTTCATGGAGGACATCTGACCTCAGGCTGATGCCCTATGCAAGCAGAAAGCAGAAACAGGCAGGTTTCGAGTAGAAACCGCTGCGTTCGCTTCGATGTCGATGGTTATTGTGGTGGCTTACCTGATCGACGTCGCTGACGTGCGCAGTTTTGAGACGATGACGTAGGTAAGGTCATCGCCACGTTGATGTCCGAGGACAGCGGCTGGATCAATGCCCAGACCATCGAGGTGGCGGGCGGTTACATTATTTGAATCGGCATTTAAATCCGCGAGGCCACTGCATGCTCGACCATATTTTTCTTTCTGTCAGCGATATTAATCGTTCGGTTCGCTTCTACAGCGCCGCACTCACCCCGCTCGGAATCACTGCGCGGCACGATTACGACGGCAAGGACGGCCCTCCTGGCCACCCCGACCTCAAGGGCTTCGGCGCCAATGGGCGCATCTTCTTTTGGTTGCGCGCGGGTGTGGTAGAGGGGAGGTCGGTTCACGTGGGTTTCGTCGCGAGCAGCCAAGCTGAGGTCAACGCAGCCTACGCTGCTGCCATGGAAAACGGCGCTGTCGACAATGGCGCCCCTGGCGCACGTCTGCATTACGACCCGAACTATTACGCCGCCAATGTTCTGGACCCGGATGGCTACAGCCTTGAGTTCGTCTACAAGAACTGGCAGCACGCCCGCAGTCACTGATGTGTAGGGTTAAATGGTTGAGGCTTACACAGAAACAGAAGTATCAATCGACGCGGCCTGAACCAAATCAAACAGCGAATAGATCGAGTCGACGATGTAAAGAGTCATGGCGCTAAGAAGCACAACATTGATGGCGTGGAAAATCATGATCGTAGGTTCCGGGTCAGGTTTGGATGGCGCCATTGTTGCCGGCGCGGCCGGAAATCAGAAGGCATCTACGTTTATGGTGCTCATCGATGGAAATGATGATGCGCTGTTCAAGCTGGCCGAAGCCTGCGACGGCATCGATTTCGATCAAGTATTTATTCTCATTCCCACTGAGTGGAACGCATGAGGATAATCCCGATATTTCGGATTTTTAATCAAACGAATACCTCCTAGTATCGAACTCTCGCACTCTGTTACATCAGGCACATCCCGTAAGTTGGGTAATAACCCAGGCGGTTAGCCTCAGGCAGTAGCGTGCAGCATTAGTCTTCCAATAATAATAAAGACAGGCGAATCATGAGTTCATTTAGCCAAAGCTGTATCGATAAAGAGGGCGCGTAGGCTAAGGCATGGGCGCAATGGGCTGGGTAGCGGTGGCTGACACGTTCCCCCGCTAAATAACAAGAAGCGCGTATACCGCCGCGCCCGTTTTTATCTGGAGAAATCGCCATGAGCGACTTGAAAAAAATGCGTAGCCAACGTTGGTTGGCTAATGAAGATTTTCGAACGTTTAATCATCGGTCCAGAGTTATGCAGATGGGCTATGACAAAAAGGACTGGGAAGGTAAACCGGTCATTGCCATCCTGAATAACTGGTCGGATTTCAACCCCTGCCATATGCATTTCAAACATCGGGTGGAGGAGGTAAAACGCGGTGTGTTGCAAGCGGGCGGGTTTCCCTTGGAGTTACCAACCGTCTCCCTTGGCGAAAACCTGATCAAGCCTTCGGCGTTGCTCTATCGCAATATGCTGGCGATGGAGGTTGAGGAAATGATCCGCGCCTTCCCGGTGGATGGGGTCATTCTCATGGGCGGCTGTGACAAGACGACACCTGCGATGTTACTGGGAGCCACCAGCGCCGATCTACCGACCATCTTCATTCCTGCTGGTCCGATGTTACGTGGCAACTGGGCTGGCAAGACATTGGGGTCCGGCTCCGATGCCTTTAAATATTGGGATGACAAGCGCGCGGGGATTATCAGTTCTACCGAGTGGGAAGACATTTTAAGTGGCATTGCCCGTAGCCCCGGCACCTGCATGACCATGGGGACAGCAAGTACTATGACCTCGATCGCCGAAGCGTTGGGCATGACAATGCCTGGCGCTGCTTCGATTCCGGCGGTCGATGCAGCCCATCAGCGGATGTGCACCCAGGCCGGCCGTCGCGTTGTCGAGATGGTCGTGGAGGACCTGCGTCCATCGGCGATCCAGACCCGCAATGCTTTCCTGAATGCAATAACCGTGGCCATGTCGGTTGGCTGTTCGACCAATGCGATTATTCATGTGATTGCTCAGGCCCGCCGAGCGGGGCAGGACATCAGTCTTGAAGATTTCGACGAACTCAGTCGCAAGGTCCCAGTGCTCGCCAATATTCGCCCCAACGGCACCAGTCATTACCTGATGGAAGACTTCTATTACGCTGGCGGACTGCCTGGGCTGATGAGCCGGCTGAAGCCGTTCCTTCATCTGGATGAAAAGACCGTCAGCGGCATGACGTTAGGGGAGACGCTGGAAGGGGTTCAGGTTTACAACGACGACGTCATTCGTCCCTTGGACAAGCCTATCTATACCGAGGGTGCGCTGGCTGTGCTGCGTGGCAATCTTGCGCCTGACGGCTGCGTGATCAAGCCGAGTGCGATGAGTCAAGAATTTCTGGTGCACCGTGGTCCGGCCATGGTCTTCGATGACTATCCGACGCTAAAAGCTGCGCTGGATGACGAGGATTTGGACATTACCGCTGACCACGTCATCGTCCTTCGTAACGCGGGTCCCAAGGGTGGGCCCGGCATGCCTGAATGGGGCATGGTGCCCATCCCGCAGAAGTTGGTGAAGCAAGGCGTGCGCGACATGTTACGTATCTCCGATGCACGCATGAGTGGCACCAGTTATGGCGCTTGCGTGCTGCACGTAGCACCCGAAGCTTATGTGGGTGGCAATCTGGCGCTGCTGCGTAATGGCGACATCATCAGCATGGATGTGCCGGCACGTCAGATTAATATCGAAATAAGCGATCAGGAGTTGGCGCGCCGTCGGGAGGAATGGGTTGCTCCCGCCCCACGGTATGGTCGCGGTTACGGCTGGATGTACAGCGAACACATCACCCAAGCGAACGAAGGCTGCGATTTTGATTTTCTCAAGACTTCATTTGGCGAGACCGCTGGCGAGCCGGACATATTCTGATTGGGGCGTTGTCATTCGACCGGGTCAATCACCTGTGTGGCGGTACAGCGGTGTTGATTCCGGTCTAAGCGCAGGAACGGCACACAACTCAGCATAATCATCCTCCCTGGCGGAGTGCTCGCGAAGCGGCCATCAGCCCTTCCACAGATACTCCTCAACCAGCTCCACCCAGCAAGCCGCCGCCAGCGGGGTGACTTCATCATTGAAGTCATAGTGGTCGTTGTGCACTGAGCATCCAGTGAACTCACCGGAGCCATTGCCCATAATGAAGTAACAGCCGGGCCGGGCCTTGAGCATCCAGGCGAAGTCTTCGCTGCCCATCAGTCGCACCGGCATTTTATCCAGCACGTTTTCGCTGCCCAGCACCTTCTGCGCGGTTGCGCGCATGCGTTCGGTTTCGGCTTCGCTATTGACCAGTACCGGGGCCAGTAATTGGTAGTCGATATCGACCTTGACGCCAAAGCTGGCTGCCTGGCCTTCGACGATTTCGCGGATGCGACGTTCCACCCGGTCGCGAATCTCTGGGGCCGCAGTGCGAACGCTGACCATCAATTTGGCTGTTTCGGGAATGATGTTATAGGCGCTGCCGGCCTGGACCATGCCGACACTGATCACCGCCGCCTCATCTGCGGCCAGATTGCGTGAAACCACAGTCTGTAAGGCGCTGATGATGGAGGCCAGTGCAGGCACTGGATCAATGGCTCGTTCAGGCATGGCACCGTGACCGCCGCGACCGGTCAAGGTGATGGTGACCCGCTCGGAGGAGGCCATCAGTCCGCCGACCTGCACCACGGCCTGCCCGACTGGCAGGCCCGGCATGTTGTGGTAGGCGTACACCGCGTCGCATGGGAAACGGCCGAACAGGTCATCTTCGATCATCAGCTTGGCGCCGGCCAGGCCTTCCTCGTCTGGCTGGAAGATCAGGTTCAGGGTGCCGTCGAACTCCGCAGTGTGTGCGAGCTGTTCGGCTGCTGCCAGCAAGGTCGTGGTGTGGCCATCGTGGCCGCAGGCGTGCATGCGCCCTTGATGCTGGCTGGCCCAGGGCAGGCCGTTCTTTTCCAGAATCGGCAGTGCATCCATGTCTGCGCGAATGCCCAGGCTGCGTTTGCCATTGCCCCGACGCAGGACGCCGACCACGCCATTGCCGCCCACCCCGGTATGCACTTCATAGCCCCAGCTGCCAAGCATTTCAGCGACCAGTGCGGCGGTGCGCAGGGTGTCGCCGCCCAGTTCCGGAAAACTGTGGATATCACGGCGAATCAGTGCGAAGTGTTCGGCGCTGTTTTGCAGTTGCTGCTTGATAATCAGGTTGGTCATGGTTGATTCCTTTTTTTGGCACTAGAACCGGCGTCAAGCTCGGCCTGGATATTCAGGGTACGAACGCAGCGCGAACAGGCTCAGGGCCACGGCGGCGATCAAATAAAATGCGGGGGTCAACGGGTTGCCGGTCACGCCGATCAGCCAAGTCACCAGCAGCGGGGAGAAGCCGCCAAACAGGGTTACGCCAAAGCTGTAAATAATAGACAGGCCAGTGACTCGTTGTTCTCGGGGAAAGGCTTCCATCATCAGCGCCAAGGATGGGCCCACACCCACTGCCAACGGCATGATCAGCAAGGTGATGGCCAGCATGCACAGGCCAATGCTTCCCCCGCCCAGCAGCAGGAAGGATGGGTAGACCATCACCAGCGGCAGCCCGACGGTCCAGTACAGCAGGGGTTTGCGCCGCGCGAAACGGTCGGCATAGCGTGCTGATAATGGTGGGGTGATCGCCAGCAGCGCACTGGCCAGGCCGACTAGGGCGAAGGCGAACGTGCCCGGATAGTGCAGCGTCTGTACCAGATAGGTCGGCATATAGAAAACCACCATGTACATGGTGACGGTGGAGCTGGCCATCAGCGCAATACCCAACAGCAGCGTACGGCCTTGCGTGCGCAGTAGTTCACTCAGAGGTGTGGGGTTATGGCTGTCGGCATGGGTTTCGTCCAGATGCTGACGGATGTACCAGCCTACCGGACCGATCAACAGGCCGATGATGAACGGCACGCGCCAGCCCCACGAGTGCAGGGCCTCTTCACTCAAGGTGCTAGTAAGCACCAAGCCGGTCAATGCGCCGACTAGCGCCGCTGCACCTTGGCTGGCGCCTTGCCAACTGACCATGAAGCAACGAGTGTCTGTGCGTCCTGATTCCATCAGAAAGGCCGAAGCGGTGCCGACTTCGCCGCCAGCGGAGATGCCTTGCAGTAATCGGCCGAACACCAGCAGGAAGGTCGCGGCGATGCCAATACTGGAGTAGGTCGGGGTAAAGGCGATGATCCCGGTGCCTACGGTCATCAGGCCGATGGTCAGCGACAGTGCGGTCTTGCGTCCGCGCCGGTCGGCGACCCGACCGATCAGCACTGCGCCCAACGGACGCATCAGAAAGCCGACGGCAAAAGTCGCCAGGGACATCAACAGCGAAGCGATTGTCGATTCACCGGGAAAAAACAGCTTGCCGATGATCACGGCGAAGAAGCTGTAAACGGTGAAGTCGTAGATCTCCAGGGCATTGCCCAGGGAGGAGGCGATTACCACCCGCCGCATCATGCGGGATTGGGGTGCAACACTCGATG
>NZ_JAMFRV010000038.1 GCF_026224925.1 Pseudomonas sp.
GTACGTGACCGCCGGGACCAAAGTGGCGCTGCTCGATGACAAGAATGAGCTGGTAAAAGTAGTCAAAGCCCGCGAACTGGCCGGTCAACCTGACCTGTTGTTCCGTCGCAACTCGCAAACCGGCGCCGTGGAATGCAAATCCCACAAATCGGCCATCGAGTTGAACGAAGCGCTGCACGCTCATAACTGATCTGATGCCGTATCCAGGGTCGACAGCGCATTAGCGTTGCAGGCCCTGATCCATCGAGCTGAATCCCTATGCTTCTGCCCTCTCCCTGGCGCGCTGACTTTCCAGCCATCGCCGCACTGCAACGGCAAGGCCAGACCTATCTGGACAACGCCGCTACCACGCAAAAACCTCAAGCGCTGCTCGACGCGCTGAACCATTACTACGTCAACGGCGCGGCCAATGTGCATCGGGCACAGCATCTGCCGGGGGCGAATGCCACGCAAGCGTTTGAAAACAGCCGCAGCAAAGTCGCTCAATGGCTTAACGCGATTGACCCCACGCAGATCGTCTTCACCCATGGCGCGACGTCAGCAATAAACCTACTGGCTTACGGGCTTGAACATCGCTTCCAGGCGGGCGATGAAATTGTTATTTCTGCGCTGGAACATCACGCCAACCTTCTGCCCTGGCAACAACTGGCACAACGTCGTGGGCTGAAGCTGGTGATTTTACCGCTCGACCTACACGGGCTGATTGATATTGATGTCGCTGTCGAGCTGATTGGCCCGCGTACCCGTTTATTGGCGGTTAGCCAGTTGTCCAACGTTCTGGGCGCTTGGCAGCCACTGCCTGCCTTGCTAAACATGGCCAAAGCTCAAGGCGCGCTGACCGTCGTCGACGGCGCCCAGGGCGTGGTTCACGGTCGACACGACGTGCAAGCCTTGGGGTGCGATTTCTATGTATTCTCCAGCCACAAACTCTACGGCCCGGACGGCGTCGGCGTGCTGTATGGCCGCGAAGAAGCACTGGCGCAACTGCGTCATTGGCAGTTCGGCGGGGAAATGGTGCTGACCACCGACTACCACAGTGCGACGTTTCGCCCTGCACCATTGGGGTTTGAAGCGGGCACCCCGCCGATTGCCGGGATCATCGGCCTAGGTGCAACCCTCGACTACCTGGGCAGCCTTGATCACCGCGCGGTGCTGGCCCATGAAGCCGCGCTGCACCGGTTATTGCTAAAGGGGTTGAACAACCGCGAGGGCGTGCGAGTGCTGGGTGATCCACAGCTGGCACTGGCCAGTTTCGTGGTCAACGGCGTGCACAACGCTGACTTGGCGCACCTGTTGACCGAGCAAGGGATTGCCGTCCGCGCAGGGCATCATTGCGCGATGCCGCTGATCAATAGCCTCGGCCTGACCGGCGCGATTCGGGCGTCCTTGGGGCTATATAACGATTCCGACGACCTACAGCGTTTCTTCGATGCATTGGATCAAGCACTGGAACTGCTGCGATGAGCCTGCCGCCGGATGCACAGCTCGCCCTGGACACCTTCACTCAGCCCCAAAGTTGGGAACAACGCGCGCGGCTGTTGATGCAATGGGGCGAACGCTTGCCAGCTTTGAGCGAAGAAGAGAAAACCGAGAATCATCGCGTGCACGGCTGTGAGAGCCAAGTCTGGTTGCTGGGCAGCGTCGTGCAGGAAAGCTGGCAGTTTCGTGCCGCCAGTGACGCGCGCTTGATTCGGGGCTTGGTGGCGTTGCTGTTGGCGCGGGTCAATGGCCTGTCAGCGGAGCAATTGCAGCAGGTCGATCTGCCCGATTGGTTCAAGCAACTGGGCCTGAGCCGTCACCTGTCACCCTCGCGCAGCAACGGCCTGAATGCGGTGCTGCAACGGATGCGTCAGTTGGCCTCGGGCACGGCCTGAGTGGGCTTGACTCGTTCCGACGGGCGCCGTACACCCGCAACAATTTTGTCCACGGCCTTGGTGGCTGCGACCATGCCGAAGGTCGCTGTCACCATCATCACCGCACCGAATCCGCCAGAGCAGTCGAGCTTCACGCCATCACCGACGAAGCTTTTTTGCAGGCAGATACTGCCGTCGGGTTTCGGATAACGCAGTTGTTCGGTAGAGAACACACACGGCACGCTGTAGTGGCGGGTCATGGTGCGTGAAAAACCGTAATCCCGACGCAGGGTCGAGCGCACTTTGGACGCAAGCGGATCGTTGAAGGTGCGGTTGAGGTCACACACCTGAATCAGCGTCGGGTCGATCTGTCCGCCAGCACCGCCAGTGGTAATGATCTGGATTTTGCGGCGCTTACACCAAGCAATCAATGCCGCCTTGGCATTAACGCTGTCGATGCAGTCGAGCACGCAGTCGATGTTTGGGGTGATGTACTCGGCCATGGTTTCGCGGGTGACGAAATCACTCACCGCATGAACAATGCAATCCGGATTGATCGCACGTAAACGCTCGGCCATGACCTCAACCTTGTCCCGGCCGACGGTGCTGTCCAGCGCGTGCAATTGACGATTGCTGTTGCTCAGGCAGACATCGTCCATATCGAACAACGAGATTTCACCGACGCCACAGCGGGCGATGGCTTCTGCCGCCCACGAACCGACGCCACCGACGCCGACGATGGCCACGTGCGCAGCACGCAACCGGTCCAGGCCTTCAATGCCATATAACCGAGCGACGCCAGCAAATCGCGGATCTTCTGTGTTCATGACCATAACCCCAAAAACCGGCGCGCATTATAGGGCGGTATACGCGTGGCGACATCTTTATCCGGATGAAGCGCAAGTGATATCACATTCACCGTGGGACCGAATTCATTCGGGAATGGATTTTATATTCAGCATCGTCAGTGTATGACACGGCGCCTTCCCGAATAAATTCGGTCCCACAGTGTGAACCCATGACGCGCCATGCTATCCCCTGCTTTAATACAGCCAGAGAACTTAAATGCATTGCCGTTGACCAACTAGCCGAACGGCTGGCTGTACAGCCGTATAAGGCCCAGAGTAGGATGCGCGCCGACCGGCGTTCGTCGGCTATTCCTCCGTTCCACCCTTTGGAACCAGAAGTATTTATGTCATCGCGTAAATTTGGACTCAACTTGGTGGTCGTTGTGGCAATTGCCGCGCTATTCACCGGCTTCTGGGCGCTGATTAACCGCCCGGTCACAGCACCCGACTGGCCTGAGCAGATTTCAGGCTTCTCTTACTCACCTTTCCGACCGGGGCAAAACCCGCAGAAAGGTATCTACCCGTCCGACGATGAAATGCGTCAGGACCTGGAGTTGATGAGTAAGCAAACTGACAGCATTCGGACCTATTCGGTCGACGGCTCCCTGGGAGATATCCCAAAGCTGGCGGAAGAATTCGGCCTGCGCGTGACCCTCGGAATCTGGATCAGCCCTGATGAAGAGCGTAACGAGCGCGAGATCACCAAGGCCATCGAACTGGCGAATACATCGCGCAGCGTGGTTCGTGTGGTGGTGGGCAACGAAGCCCTGTTTCGTCGTGAAATTACCGTCAAACAGCTGAGTGTACTGCTGGACCGGGTGCGCGCCGCAGTGAAAGTGCCGGTGACGACGTCCGAGCAATGGCACATCTGGGAGAAATACCCGGAGCTGGGCAAGCACGTTGACCTGGTAGCCGCGCACATTCTGCCGTACTGGGAATTCATCCCGGTGGACAAAGCCGGCCAGTTCGTCCTCGACCGCGCCCGCGAACTGAAAAAAATGTTCCCGAAAAAACCGCTGCTGCTTTCGGAGGTTGGCTGGCCGAGCAACGGCCGTATGCGTGGCGGTTCCGATGCCACCCCGGCAGATCAGGCGATTTACCTGCGTACTCTGGTCAACAAGCTTAACCGCCAAGGCTACAACTACTTCGTGATCGAAGCATTCGATCAGCCATGGAAAGCCAGTGATGAAGGTTCAGTGGGCGCGTATTGGGGCGTATACAACGCCGATCGCCAGCAGAAATTCAATTTCACAGGGCCGGTCGTCGCGATCCCCCAGTGGCGCATATTAGCCATTGGCTCAGGCGTTCTGGCGCTGTTGTCGCTGGCCCTGTTGCTGATCGACGGATCGGCCCTGCGTCAACGTGGCCGTACCTTCCTGACGTTCACCGCGTTCCTTTGCGGTTCGGTGTTGGTGTGGATCGGTTACGACTACAGCCAGCAATACAGCACGTGGTTCAGTTTGACGGTTGGATTCTTGCTGGCCCTTGGCGCACTGGGCGTTTTCATCGTGCTGATGGCCGAAGCCCATGAACTCGCAGAAGCGGTCTGGACCCACAAGCGTCGCCGGGAATTCCTGCCCGTTGAAGCCGACGACGCCTTCCGACCAAAAGTCTCGGTGCATGTCCCGTGCTACAACGAGCCGCCGGAGATGGTCAAACAGACCCTCAATGCGCTGGCTGCACTGGACTATCCGGACTTTGAAGTCCTGATCATCGACAACAACACCAAAGACCCGGCGGTCTGGGAGCCGGTCAAGGCGCATTGCGAATTGCTCGGCCCACGCTTCAAGTTCTTCCACGTCGCACCGCTGGCCGGTTTCAAGGGTGGCGCACTGAATTACCTGATTCCGCACACCGCCCCGGACGCTGAAGTGATTGCGGTGATCGACTCGGATTACTGTGTTGACCGTAACTGGCTGAAGCACATGGTGCCGCACTTTGCTGACCCGAAAATCGCCGTGGTGCAATCGCCGCAAGATTATCGCGATCAGAACGAAAGCACGTTCAAGAAGCTCTGCTACTCGGAATACAAAGGCTTCTTCCATATCGGCATGGTCACCCGTAACGACCGTGACGCGATCATTCAGCACGGCACCATGACCATGACCCGCCGTTCTGTGCTCGAAGAGCTTGGCTGGGCTGACTGGTGCATCTGCGAAGACGCCGAGCTGGGTCTGCGCGTGTTCGAAAAAGGTCTTTCTGCTGCCTATGCCCATAACAGCTATGGCAAGGGTTTGATGCCGGATACGTTTATCGACTTCAAGAAGCAGCGTTTCCGTTGGGCGTATGGCGCGATCCAGATCATCAAGCGCCACACATCAAGCCTGCTGCGCGGCAAAGATACCCAGTTAACTCGCGGTCAGCGTTACCACTTCCTCGCGGGCTGGTTGCCGTGGGTCGCGGATGGCATGAACATCTTCTTCACCTTCGGTGCCCTGCTGTGGTCTGGCGCAATGATCATCGTGCCGCAACGGGTCGACCCACCGCTGCTGATCTTCGCTATCCCGCCATTGGCACTGTTCGTGTTCAAGGTCGGCAAGATCATCTTCCTGTACCGTCGCGCCGTGGGGGTCAACCTCAAAGATGCATTTGCTGCCGCACTGGCCGGGCTGGCGTTGTCGCACACCATCGCCAAAGCGGTGCTGTACGGTTTCTTCACCACCAGCATTCCGTTCTTCCGTACCCCGAAGAACGCCGACAGCCACGGCATGTGGGTAGCCATTTCCGAAGCACGGGAAGAGCTGTTCATCATGCTGCTGTTGTGGGGTGCCGCACTCGGTATCTGTCTGGTGCAGGGCCTGCCAAGCGCTGACATGCGTTTTTGGGTGACCATGCTGCTGGTGCAATCGCTGCCGTACCTGGCGGCATTGATCATGGCCTTCTTGTCGTCACTGCCGAAACCTACACAGGTGGTAGAGCCGACACCGGCCTGATTACTGCCGAGTGTCATAAACGGCGGCCTTCGGGTCGCCGTTTTGCTTTAAGCTATGCGCCTTTTCCGCCCCCGGAGTCTTTCCATGACGGCCCCAACCGAACTTTCGCCCACCCTTCAACTCGCCTGTGACTTGATCCGTCGTCCGTCGGTCACCCCGATCGATGCGGACTGTCAGGCAGTGATGATGCAGCGCCTGGGCGATGCCGGCTTTGCGCTGGAACCTATGCGCATCGAAGATGTGGATAACTTTTGGGCCACCCATGGCAATCAGGAAGGTCCGGTGTTGTGTTTCGCCGGGCATACCGACGTGGTGCCAACTGGGCCGGTCCAGGCGTGGCAGAACGATCCGTTCAATGCGTTGATTGATGAAAACGGCATGCTCTGTGGGCGTGGCGCGGCCGACATGAAAGGCAGCCTTGCCTCAATGGTGGTAGCGGCCGAGCGCTTTGTCGGCGAACACCCGAACCATAAAGGCAAAGTCGCGTTCCTGATTACCAGCGACGAAGAAGGCCCGGCCCATCACGGCACCAAAGCGGTGATTGAGCGGCTGGTCGCACGCAAAGAGCGTATGGACTGGTGCATCGTTGGCGAACCGTCGAGCACGACGTTAGTGGGCGACGTGGTGAAAAACGGCCGTCGCGGCTCGCTGGGAGCCACGCTGACCGTGCGCGGCGTTCAAGGCCCGAC
>NZ_JAMFRV010000039.1 GCF_026224925.1 Pseudomonas sp.
GCGCAGAACACGGTGCCATCCGTCTGCACCTGGGCCGCTTCCTACCGGCCGAAGGGCTGCGCAATCAGCGGCGCTTCTGGCGTGATTGACCCAGGCGGTTATTCATCGCGGGGTTCGGCGCGCGGGCGCCCCTATGTTAGAGTGGCGCCACTTTTTTCAAGGGGTCGCTACTGTGTGGGAACTGGTCAAGTCAGGCGGCTGGATGATGCTGCCGATCATTCTGAGTTCCATCGTTGCCGTCGCGATCATCATCGAGCGACTGTGGACCTTGCGCGCCAGCCGGATCACCCCGCCGCACCTGCTCGGTCAGGTTTGGCGCTGGATCAAAGACAAACAACTGAACAAGGAAAAACTCCGGGAACTGCGCGCCGACTCACCACTGGGAGAAATCCTCGCTGCCGGTCTGGCCAACTCTCGGCACGGTCGGGAGATAATGAAAGAGTGCATCGAAGAGGCTGCGGCACGGGTCATTCATGAACTCGAACGCTACCTGAGTGCACTGGGCACTATCGCCGCCATGGCGCCGCTGCTTGGCTTGCTCGGCACCGTACTGGGGATGATCGACATCTTTGGCTCGTTCATGAACTCCGGGATGACCACCAATGCCGCGATTCTTGCCGGTGGTATTTCCAAAGCCCTGATCTGTACCGCTTCGGGCCTAATGGTTGGGATACCGGCGATCTTCTTCCATCGCTTCCTGCAAAGCCGCGTCGATGAGCTGGTGGTGGGCATGGAGCAGGAAGCGATCAAGTTGGTTGAGGTGGTACAGGGTGACCGTGACGTTGATCTGGCTGAAGATAAGCCTGTGAGCAAGAAGAAGTGAAGTTTCGCCGCCGCAGGCCGCGGGAAAACATCGACATCAACCTCGTTTCGCTGATCGATGTGGTATTTATTCTGCTGTTGTTTTTTGTGGTCACGACGACGTTTACCAGGGAAACCCAGCTCCGTATTGATCTGCCGCAAGCGGTGACCGGCACCCCGGAAGAGAATTCCGAGCTGAAACACCTGGATATCGCCATCAGTGCGGACGGTGTGTATTCGCTGAATAACCAATTGTTGCCGAAAAATGATCTGCCGTCGCTGATCGAGGCGCTGCAAAAGGAATCGTCAGGCGATACCAGTTTGCCGCTCTCCATCAGTGCTGACGGCAAAACCCCTCACCAAGCGGTGATCACGGCCATGGACGCGGCGGGCAAGCTGGGTTTCAGCCACCTGCGCATGACCACGGTCGAGGCGCCAACGGCTAACTGATGGCCCTGACCGATCGTTTACTCGACGCCTGGTACACCGGCCATCCTGCGCTGGGGCTGTTGCGCCCGCTGGAATCGCTGTATCGCCGGGTGGTCAATGGCAAGCGCGCACGGTTTCTGGCCGGTGAGGGCGATATCTATACAGCGCCCGTGCCAGTCGTTGTGGTGGGTAACATCACGGTCGGCGGCACTGGCAAGACACCGATGATCCTCTGGATGATTGAACACTGTCGCCGCCGTGGCCTGCGGGTTGGGGTGGTCAGCCGTGGTTACGGGGCCAAACCGCCGAGCTTGCCGTGGCGAGTCAAGGCCGACCAAAGCCCCAGGATCGCCGGCGATGAGCCGTTGCTAATTGTGCAGCGCAGTGGCGTTGCGCTGATGATTGACCCTGATCGCAGCCGTGCGGTGCGTACGTTGCTGGATGCCGAACCGCTGGACCTGATTCTGTCCGACGACGGCTTGCAGCATTACCGCCTCGCTCGGGATCTGGAACTGGTACTGATCGACGCCGCGCGCGGTTTGGGCAATCGGCGTTGTTTACCTGCGGGCCCGTTGCGTGAGCCGGTGGAGCGCTTGAGCAGTGTTGATGCGCTGCTTTATAACGGCACCGCAGAAGACCGTGAAGACGGTTTCGGTTTTGTACTCACGCCCACCACCCTGGTGAACCTGCGCAGTGGCGAGCGGCAATCGTTGAGCCATTTCCCCGCCGGGCAGGCGTTGCATGCGGTGGCTGGCATCGGCAATCCGCAACGTTTCTTCAATACCCTTGAAGGGCTACACTGGCGTCCAGTGCCTCACGCGTTCGCTGACCATGCGCCCTACAGCGCTCAGCTATTAAATTTTACCCCGGCGTTGCCGCTGATCATGACCGAGAAGGATGCCGTGAAATGCCGGGCCTTCGCCGCTGATGACTGGTGGTACCTGGCGGTGGATGCAGAGCCTTCGGCAGCATTCATTGACTGGTTCGATTTGCAATTGCAGCGCCTGTTGCCCTCTTTGAACCCTTTTCCATAACAGCAACACCCCCAGGACATCTTATGGACACCAAGTTACTCGATATCCTCGCTTGCCCAATCTGCAAAGGGCCGCTCAAGCTCAGTGCTGACAAAACCGAACTGATCAGCAAAGGTGCAGGCCTGGCTTATCCGATTCGCGATGGCATCCCGGTGATGCTGGAAAGCGAAGCGCGGACTCTGACCACCGATGAGCGTCTGGATAAATGAGCGCAGTGTTCACCGTTGTGATTCCGGCGCGTTACGGCTCGAGTCGTTTTCCCGGTAAGCCGCTGAAATTGATTGCCGGCAAGCCGATGATCCAGCACGTCTGGGAACAGGCGTGTAAGAGCAGCGCTGAGCGCGTAGTGGTAGCAACCGATGATCCGCGCATCGTCGAGGCGTGCCGAGGTTTCGGTGCTGAAGTGCTGCTGACCCGTGACGATCATAATTCCGGGACCGACCGCTTGGCTGAAGTCGCGAGCCAATTGGGCCTGGCCGATGACGCCATCGTGGTCAATGTGCAAGGCGACGAGCCAATGATCCCGCCTGCGGTGATCGATCAGGTTGCGGCCAACCTTGCAGCCCACCCCGAAGCGCGGATGTCGACCCTGGCCGAACCGCTCGAAGACATGACGGCCTTGTTTAACCCGAACGTGGTGAAGGTCGTCGCCGACATTAATGGCTTGGCCCTGACCTTCAGTCGTGCGCCGTTACCGTGGGCGCGTGACGCCTTGGCCAAGGATCGCGAGCAGTTGCCTGCTGGCGTGCCGTATCGCCGACATATCGGGATCTATGCCTATCATGCCGGCTTCTTGCACGACTTTGTCAGTTGGGGCCCTTGCTGGTTGGAAGACACCGAAAGCCTGGAACAACTGCGTGCTTTGTGGCACGGCGTACGGATTCACGTTGCCGATGCACTTGAAGTGCTGCCTGCCGGTGTCGATACCGCTGAAGACCTTGAGCGCGTGCGACGCTTGCTGGAGGTTTGATGACGTTGCACGTGCGCGCCGGGGTTTCCCTCAAACCGTTCAATACCTTCGGCGTGGAGGTGCAGGCCAAGGCCTTCGCTGAAGCCCATGACGACTATGATATTCGGCAGGCGCTGGCGTATTCAGCCGAGCACGCATTGCCGTTGCTGGTAATCGGTGGCGGCAGCAATCTGCTGCTGACAACCGATATCCAGGCTTTAGTGCTGCGCATGGTCAGCCGTGGCATACGGATTATCAGCGACGATGGCGAGCGCGTCATTATTGAGGCTGAAGCCGGGGAGGGCTGGCACGCCTTTGTGCTGTCGACCCTTGAACAGGGCCTGTCCGGGCTGGAAAACCTCAGTTTGATTCCCGGTACAGTCGGCGCCGCGCCTATGCAAAACATTGGTGCGTATGGGGTCGAGATCAAGGATGTTTTCCACAGCCTCACTGCGCTTGATCGGCAGACCGGCGAATTGCGTGAGTTTACCCTCAGCGATTGCGCTTTCGCCTATCGCGACAGCGTGTTCAAGCAGCAGCCGGGGCGTTGGTTGATTTTGCGGGTAAGGTTGGTGCTTAGCCGTGCCGCACACTTGCACCTTGAATACGGCCCGGTGCGACAGCGCCTGGATGAACAAGGCATCAGCCAGCCAACGCCCAAGGATGTCAGCTTGGCAATCTGTGCGATTCGCAGTGAAAAATTGCCTGACCCGGCCGTGCTGGGCAATGCTGGCAGCTTCTTCAAAAATCCACTGGTGGTGGCTTCGTTAGCCGCCGAGTTGAAGCGCGAACACCCAGGCTTGGTCGGTTATCCACAGGCTGACGGCCAGGTAAAGTTGGCCGCCGGTTGGTTGATCGAGCAAGCTGGCTGGAAAGGTTATCGCGACGCTGATGCTGGCGTGCATCGCTTGCAATCGCTGGTGCTGGTCAACTACGGCACTGCCACTGGTCTGCAATTGCTCGACCTTGCGCAACGCATTCAAATTGATATTGAACAACGCTATCGCGTCAAACTCGAAATGGAGCCGAACCTTTATTGAGATTCGGCCGGGTTTTTAGGTTTATTCTGCCGATTCGGTACCCGTTCAACGGCTGGCAAATCGAAAAAGGCGACAATTGATGGATAGCGTTGATCTGAATGTCTTGCGCAGCGTGCTCGACTGGCGGCGTGCCGGTCAGCGCGTGGTGCTGTACAGCGTGGTGCAAACCTGGGGCAGTGCGCCCCGGCCGCCTGGCGCGATGTTGGCGCTGCGCGAAGACGGCATGGTGATTGGCTCGGTATCCGGTGGGTGCATTGAAGACGACTTGATTTCAAGGTTGCAGGACGGTCGTTTGCAGGCCAGCGATGAAGTGCAATTGGTGACCTACGGCGTGACCCGTGATGAGGCTGCGCGTTTCGGTTTGCCGTGTGGCGGCACCTTACGCCTGACTGAAGAATGGGTCGGCGATGAGCAGTGGGTCGCTGACTTGTTGCAGCGCTGCGAAGATCACCAGTTGGTGGCCCGAGAGCTTGATTTAAAGTCCGGCGCAGTTAGCTTGCATTCAGCCAGCCGGGGTGATCAGGTCAGCTTCGACGGGAAAACCTTGCGCACGATCTATGGCCCGCGCTGGCGTTTACTGTTGATCGGCGCCGGGCAGTTGTCGCGTTACGTGGCTGAGATGGCTCACTTGCTGGACTTTGAGGTGCTGATCTGTGATCCGCGCAAAGAGTTCGCCTACGGCTGGGAGGACCAGAAAGCGCGTTTTGTGCCCGGTATGCCGGACGATGCGGTACTTACCATCGAAACAGATGAGCGCACGGCCATCGTCGCGTTGACCCATGACCCGCGTCTGGATGACATGGCGTTGCTGACCGCCTTAAGCTCCAAGGCGTTCTATATTGGCGCGTTGGGATCGCGGGTCAACAGCCAGAAGCGTCGAGAAAACCTGGCGCTGTTGGGCTTGGATGCCGAGTCCATTGAGCGTCTGCATGGGCCGATTGGTTTGCACATTGGCAGTCACACCCCGGCAGAAATCGCTTTGTCGCTGATGGCTGAAATCGTGACCATCAAGAACGGCATTGCCTTGAAGCAGAAGAAACCACTGATGGCCGAGACCGAGCATTGAGTACGACCGTGTGTGCGGTAATCCTGGCTGCCGGACAGGGTCGTCGCTACCGGGAAATCGCCGGTGCGGATCAAGACAAGCTGTTAGCGCCTTGCCTCGGGTGCGACGGGGTGCTGCGTCCGGTGCTTGAGCAGGTGTTGGTCAATCTTCAGGCCGCGACCGATAAAGCGCCTGTGGATAACATTGTTTTGCTGACCCGGCCTGATCGCTTCGAGGTGATCGCGTTGGGCCGGCGTTATGGGTGTGAGATAGAGTTGCTGGACTCAGAGGGGATGGGTGACAGCATCGCTGCGGCGGTTTCGGCTCAGCCTGATCATCGCGGTTGGCTGGTGGTACTCGGCGACATGCCGTTTATCCTGCCTGAAACGCTAGCGCGGATGATTGAATCCCTGGATGACGCAATGATCAGCGTCCCGGTCAGCGGTACCGTGTTCGGCCATCCCGTGGCCTTCGGTCGCAGGTTTGGCTTTGCGTTAATGGCATTGTCAGGCGAGCGGGGCGCCAAGCGGTTGTTTCAGCCGGGGTTGGTGCGGGAGATCAAGGTCGATGATCCCGGCGTGCTGTGGGACGTTGATACGCCGGCAGCTTTGGTGTTTAAGCCCTGAGAACGCATTGCTCCTACAGATATGTCATAAA
>NZ_JAMFRV010000423.1 GCF_026224925.1 Pseudomonas sp.
GTCATTGCCCTCGGATTGATGCTGTTGGGCCTGTTTATGTTCCGCCGTGCCGCGCCGGAAATGGTGGACGTGTTATGAGTCTGTTAACCGTAAATAATCTGGGCAAGGCTTATCGCGTCTACGCGTCTGAATTCCAACGTATTGGGCGTTGGTTTGGGCTACCTACCAAGCCCACCGAAGAGCACTGGGTGCTTAAGCACATAAGCTTCTCCATAAAACCTGGAGAGGCGATAGGCATTGTTGGGCAGAACGGGGCAGGTAAATCAACACTGTTGAAGATGATTACTGGAACCTTGCAGCCGACGGAAGGCAGCGTTCAGGTTAACGGGCGCATCGCTGCGATTCTTGAGCTGGGCATGGGTTTCACTCCGGATTTAACCGGCCGCCAGAACGTATTTCACGCCGCAGGCCTGATGGGGTTCAGTGCTGGGCAAATTAACGGGGTCATCGATGAAATCGAGGCCTTTGCGGAAATCGGAGAGTATTTCGACGAGCCCGTGCGTACCTACTCCAGTGGCATGCAAATGCGAGTCGCTTTTGCCGTAGCGACTGCAATACGTCCCGAAATACTTATCGTTGACGAAGCGCTATCGGTGGGTGATAGCTACTTCCAGCACAAAAGTTTTGATCGTATCCGTGACTTCCAACAGCAAGGCACCACCTTACTCATCGTTTCCCACGATCGAGGCTCGATTCAAGCACTGTGCAACCGTGCGATCTTGCTTGAAAAAGGTGCCGTGATTAAAGATGGCAAGCCTGAAGAAGTCATGGACTTCTACAATGCTTTGATTGCTGAAAAAGAGAACGCAACTGTCCAGGTTCGTGAGCTGGAAGACGGCTCTATGCAGACTCGCTCCGGGAGCGGGGAGGCGAGTATTGAATCCGTCACATTGCATAACGCTGCCGGCGACTCGATTGAGTATGCATCGGTCGGCGAAAGTGTTTCCTTGCGCATCACCACAAAGATCAACAGCGCGATTCCAGAGCTGGTAGTTGGCTATCTGATAAAAGACAGGCTAGGCCAGCCGGTATTCGGTACCAACACTCACCACTTGGGCTGCAAAATCGACAGCCTAGACGCGGGTGAAACCGTCAGTTATTCGTTCAGTTTTGCGGCGAATTTAGGGGTCGGGTCCTATTCCGTGGCTGTCGCGCTACACACAACGGACAGTCATTTATCGCGTAATTATGAATGGGTGGATTTAACCCTTGTGTTTAACGTCGTCAATATTTCCCAAAGCTCGTTTGTAGGGCTGGCCTGGATTCCACCGAGCGTGGAGTGCAGCCGATGAGCATTCCGTTCTATCGTGCTTTTGAAGACCGCTATCGCGGTTCGCGGGAGTTGATTCAGGAGCGGCAGCAGGTTTACGTGCCTTTTCTTGAGCCTCTTAAAACGCTGTATCCGGAGTGCAGAGCACTTGATCTGGGTTGTGGCCGTGGGGAATGGCTGGAAATATTATTGCAGGCGGGCTTCACTCCGTTGGGCGTCGATATTGATGGCGGAATGCTTGAAGCTTGCCACGCGTTGGGGTTGCCGGTTCAAGAGGGTGACGCACTTCAAGTCCTGAAAAACTTGCCGGATGAAAGCCTGACGGTTGTCTCAGGTTTTCATTTCGCAGAACACATTCCCTTCGACGATTTGAAGGTACTGGTTGCTGAAACCCTTCGTGTACTAAAGCCCGCCGGATTGCTTATCCTGGAAACACCCAATGCGGAAAACCTGACGGTAGGGACTCAGAATTTCTATCTGGACCCAACTCACGAACGCCCAATACCTCATCTGCTTTTGAGTTTCTTGACAGAATATTCCGGGTTCAATCGCTCTCAATTGCTTCGCCTCCAAGAGTCAGCAGCGCTGGCCGCTGGTGGGTTAGTTGATTTGATGAGTGTCTTGCACGGGGTCAGTCCGGACTACGCGATCATTGCGCAAAAACAAGCATCCCCCGAACAATTGGAAAAATTCGACGCTGTTTTTGATCGAAGTTACGGCTTATCGCTTGAGGCACTCGCCCGACGTTATGATGCTCAGCATTTGGGGCGGCTAGAGCAGGCTGACGCTAGCACGATTGGATTGCGTGATCATCTGTATCAGGTTGAGCAGCACGGCCAGCAACTAGAGATCGTTGTGCATGAGTTGGGTGGGCGTAGCGATAGTAATCACGCAGAAATGAAAGCCCAGCTACGTGAGATAGGTTTGCGGGCTGATTTGGCGGAAATCCGTTACCAAAATGTCCAGCTGATGCAAGAAGATGCCATCAACCGTGCCAAAGAGGCCGATATACGCTTAAATGCTGCGTTTGCGAATATTGAAAAGATCCAGGTTCAAATGGGAAAGTTGCTTGAAGAAAAGACGAGTCGGGAAAACCTTGAGCAATTAAACGTGCAGACGCAGTTACAAGAAATTACTTCCCGTTTGAATGAGTCGTTGAGCAATGCGCACCATTGGTGGCAACAGGCAAAGGCCAACGAGGCGAAGATCGCGGTTCTGGTGAATAGTAAGTCTTGGCAAATTACCCAACCACTACGAACCTCAATGGCCATATTCGCTGGGACGGGAGGTTTTGCATTGCGCGTAATCAAACGCATCACGCGCCCGATTCTCAGCTGCTCAATGCATTTTGTGTTGGACCGACCCGGTTTGCGGCTCCGCATCCGTAACAAGATCAAGTCTCACCCCGTCCTGTTTGGGCGTATGAGGCAGTTCGCTTTGCATCAAGGAATCATGCAGCCCTCGCCAGACGAAATAGTTCCTGTTGTGGTGGCGACTGAGGCCTCTGAAGATGGATTCCTGTCTGCAAGCCCAAGGGTCGCGCGTATTTACTCTGAATTGAAGCTGGCATTTGAGCGCAAGGAATACCGCTGATGCGTATTGTTATTGATCTACAGGGCGCACAGTCTGAAAGTCGTTTCCGTGGTATTGGCCGTTATTCTCTTTCGTTGGCGCAGGCCATGGCGCGAAACGCAAGCGACCATGAGGTTTGGTTGGCGCTCAACAGTTGCATGCCCGAAAGTATTTCCGATATCAGAGCTGCATTTTCCGGTCTGATTCCGGAGCACCGCATCCGTTTGTTTGACGTGCCGGATGAAGTAAGTCCTACTCCTTGGATGGCACGAGCCTGCGAGGTGGTCCGCGAAACGTTTTTAAGCACGCTTGAGCCAGACGTTGTTGTTGTAAGCAGTCTGTTCGAAGGTTATTGGGCGAACGCGGTTACGTCGATCGGCGCAATCCCAACCAAGTATCAGACCGCAGTGATTTTGTATGACCTGATCCCGTTCATGAACAAGGAGGTCTACCTCCCCACACCAGAGCTCCAGGATTATTACTATCGCAAAATCGACTGGTTGAAAAACGCTGATGCTTTGTTAGCCATCTCTGATTCGTCGCGTCAGGAAGCAGTCACGTTTTTAAATATAGACCGGGCCAAAATAGCCAATATATCAGCCGCCATTGGTGATCAATTTGTCCCTAATCCGGTTGACTTGGTTAAAAGCACAGCAATCCTTGATCGCTTGGGAATACGGACCGAATTCATCCTTTATGCTCCGGGTGGTTTCGACCCGAGAAAGAATTTCGGTCGTCTCCTGGATGCCTACAGCACTCTACCTGCGGCGTTAAAGAGCAAGCATCAACTGGTTATCGCCAGCAAGTTGCATCCTCAGCAACGAACGGAACTGCTTGTTCTGGCGGAAAAATACGGAGTCAGTTCCACCGAGCTGGTCCTTACCGGTTACGTAAATGACAGCGACCTGATCGCGTTGTATTCATTGACCAGGCTGTTTGTTTTCCCATCTACCCATGAAGGCTTCGGTCTTCCGGTGCTTGAGGCGATGGCCTGCGGTGCTGCGGTGATTGGTTCGAATTGCAGTAGTGTTCCGGAAGTCATTGGATTCGAGGAGGCGTTATTTGATCCTCTTTCGACGCAGTCCATAGCAGCGAAGATGATTGAGGCGCTGGATGATGAAAGTTATCGTGCCCGGTTAATTGCTAATGCTGCTGAACAATCGACAAAATTTTCTTGGGATGAATCGGCAAAAAAAGCTATCGCGGCTTTGGAACGAATGGCTCTTACTTCCGCTCCAGATGTTCTAGGCTTCGAGGCTCAGACACTGCAAAAGCGCCTGCTAGGACTGCCAGGCAATCCGCCTACCGATGTTGAATTATTCAAGCTGGCAAAAAGCATCGCCTTTAACTTCACCGTCGTTGAAGAACGACAGCTTCTGCTGGACGTTTCTAGCATCGTTCACAGTGACGCAAAATCGGGTATTCAGCGGGTCGTGCGTAGTCTGCTTCATGAGTTCTTGAGTGCGCCCCCCGCGGGCCTCACCGTCCGTCCGGTGTATTTTGCTGACGGAAAATACTATTACGCGAATAGCTTCGCCTCACGTATCAACGCTCAATTCCCTGAGACGATAGACGCAGCAATCGACTACGCCCAAGACGATATTTATTTATCTTTAGATTTGAATATGCACTTGGCCAGCCAGCTATATCCGCTGCACCATCGAATGCGTCAAATGGGCGTGCAGATAAATTACATCGTTTACGACCTCCTGCTCTTCCACCGCCCTGATTGGTGGCTTGCTCCTAATGCCGAGCTCTTCAACGATTGGCTGAGCAAGATCAGCATGGTCGCGAGCAATCTGATTTGTATCTCGGGTGCAGTGGCAAGTGAGCTCCAGATATGGCTGTCGTCTCACACGGATAAGTGTGCAGGCAACAAGCCAGCGGTAAAAAGTTTCCACCTAGGCGCAGATATAAATAACAGCCTGCCCTCTCTCGGCTTGCCAGATGATGCGGGACATTTGTTGAGTAATCTCTCGGAAAGGCCGAGTTTTTTGATGGTGAGCACCATAGAGCCCCGAAAGGGCCATGCTCAAACGTTGCTTGCTTTTGAAACTCTGTGGGACGAAGGCCATGCAATAAACCTGGTTATCGTAGGTAAAAGAGGCTGGCTAGTTGACGATTTGGTCGCTCGGCTGGAGGTTCACCCGGCAAAAGGACAGACACTTTTCTGGCTGGAAGGTATTAGTGATGAGTATCTTGAGAAAATCTACTCAGCAGCGACCTGTCTGATCGCAGCCTCCGAAGGCGAGGGCTTTGGTCTTCCATTAATCGAGGCGGCTCAGCACCATCTGCCAATGATCGTTCGCGACCTTCCCGTTTTTCGGGAAATAGCTGGTGAGCACGCGTTTTATTTTGACGGTATGTCAGGTATCGACCTGGCTAAGTCCATCAATGCTTGGCTGGAATTATTCGATCGCGGTGATCACCCCACATCCATGACGATGCCTTGGTTGACGTGGGAAGAAAGCGCCAAGCAACTGCAAGCAGTGTTGATTTGAAGCGACAAATTTCAAGTCGCGTTTGACCTATTAATAGACTGAGACCAGCAGGTAGAGTGAAAAATGACCATCGGCCAACAAGACCAAATTGAGACAGGTATAAATGACGCTGTGGAGATGGATGGGCACAGCAAAATAGCAGTCTTAATACCTTCGTATAAAGTGATCGCCCATATCCTAGGTGTGATCGCGGATATTGGCCCTGAAGTCGAACGAATCTATGTAGTCGATGATTGCTGCCCGGAAGGTTCTGGCGCATTCGTGGAGCAAAACTGTACCGATCCTCGGGTCGTGGTACTGCGTAATCCCGAGAATCAGGGCGTTGGCGGTGCTGTGATGACTGGTTACAAGGCGGCTATCGAAGATAATATGGATGTTATTGTCAAGATTGATGGCGATGGCCAAATGGACCCAGGACTTATCATGAACTTCGTGAATCCAATCCTTGAAGGGGAGGCGGATTATACGAAGGGTAATCGGTTTTTCGATCTGGAAGAAATAAGGGCAATGCCCAGAGTTCGACTCTTCGGCAATGCTGTCCTTTCCTTCATGACAAAATTTTCTTCAGGGTACTGGGACCTATTTGATCCAACCAATGGCTATACTGCGATACATCGAGACGTTGCCAAGCATTTGCCGTTGAATAAAATTAGCCGCCGCTATTTTTTTGAGACCGATATCCTGTTCCGGCTCAATACTCTTCGCGCAGTTGTAGTGGATATCCCTATGCATGCAAAATACGGTGATGAAGTAAGCAATTTGAAAGTTTCCCAAGTCGTGGGTGAGTTTTTCGTTAAGCATGTGCGTAATTTTAGCAAGAGAATTTTTTATAATTACTATTTGCGAGACATGTCGCTGGCATCAATTGAACTTCCAGTAGGCTTGCTAATGTTAGTTTGGGGGCTTGTTTTCGGTGCTACACACTGGGTCAGCTCGATGTACAC
>NZ_JAMFRV010000424.1 GCF_026224925.1 Pseudomonas sp.
CGGAACATGTCACTAACGCCATTGCGAACCATCACAACGCGTTAGCAATTTTCATGGACGACACTGGACGCAATAGTCCACTGAAAAACCTGTTGGCCATATTAAAAATGGCCGAGCATGTGTGTGCGTCTTACCGGGTGCTGGGTAATCAGGGCGAAGACCACGAGTGGAACAGCATCGGCCACTTGATTCTGGATTACGTCGGCTTGTCCGATTACGACTTTGAAAACCTCAAAGAGTCCATTCGCGAGTTGAGCGCCCACTAATACTTATCGCGGCTAACTGCCAGAGTCTCTAATGCCTGAATTACCAGAAGTCGAAACTACTCGCCGAGGCATAGCACCGTATCTGGAAGGTCAGCGCGTGAGTCGCGTCATCGTCCGCGATCGACGCCTGCGGTGGCCGATTCCTGAAGACCTCGACGTGCGTCTCTCGGGTCAGCGGATCGTTTTGGTGGAGCGTCGCGCCAAATATTTGCTGATCAATGCCGAGGTCGGCACTTTAATCAGCCATTTGGGTATGTCGGGTAACTTACGCTTGGTGGAGGCCGGGCTGCCCGCGCTTAAGCATGAACACGTCGATATCGAGCTTGAGTCGGGAATGGCTCTGCGCTACACCGACCCACGTCGTTTCGGCGCCATGTTATGGAGTCTGGATCCGCACAATCACGAATTGCTGATCCGTCTCGGCCCAGAGCCATTGACCGAGCTATTTGACGGTGAGCGACTGTTTGAGCGCTCACGCGGTCGCTCAATGGCGGTCAAACCGTTCATCATGGATAACGCGGTGGTGGTCGGCGTCGGGAATATTTATGCGACCGAGGCCCTGTTCGCCGCCGGAATCGACCCGCGCCGCGAGGCCAAAAGTATTTCTCGTGCGCGGTATGTGCGACTGGCAGCTGAGATCAAAAGGATTCTGATTCACGCCATCGAACGCGGTGGCACCACCCTGAAAGACTTTGTCGGCGGCGATGGTCAGCCCGGTTATTTTCAGCAAGAGCTGTTCGTGTATGGCCGCGGACATAAGCCGTGCAAGGTATGCGGCACCGAGCTACGCGAAGTCAAACTGGGGCAGCGCGCGAGCGTGTATTGCCCTAAGTGTCAGACCTGATCGAATCCTTCTGGAAAGGGCGATAGTAGGCGAAATGACATCTCACACCTGCAAGCCTTGCGAAACCAGCGCCGCTGTTTATAGTGAGCAACATTCCTATCGTTGCGCTTGAAGGACCACGCCATGAGCCCGTTTCGTACCGTTGCTGTAGCCTTGGCTTTTTTGTTCGGCTTGCAAGCGCTTCCAGCGCTGGCCTCGTCGGAGCAAAGCGGTGATCCGACCTACCAGATTGAGTCGCCGCCAGCCTTCTCGATGATTGCCGATCTGCTGATTGCCCGGCCATTGTTGATCGCAGCAACGGCTGTTGGTGCGGTGGTGTTTGTCGTCGCGCTGCCATTTGCTGCCGCAGGCGGTGGCATCGGCGACATGGGTAAAGCCTTGGTCGTAGACCCTGGTCAAGCAGCATTCGCACGGTGCCTGGGCTGCACCGGCGTGGGTTACAACAAGCGCGAATAACCGGCTGCAACGTAGGGCGGGTTACGCTTTGCTGGTCAAAATCAGGTATTTGGCCATCAAGTCGTCTTTGCTCTCGACGTGAGCTTCGTCCAACGGGATGCAATCCACGGGGCAGACCTGCTGGCATTGCGGCTCATCGTAATGACCGACGCACTCGGTACAAAGGTTCGGGTTGATCACGTAGATCTCCTCGCCTTGTGAGATGGCTTCGTTCGGGCACTCGGGTTCGCAAACGTCGCAATTAATGCAATCGTCGGTAATGATCAGGGACATGGGACACTCCTGCCGCGGTCAGCGCCGGGGCATAGGGAAACTAATGCGACGAATTGTGCCGCATTAGTCCAGATTCTGCACCCTAGCGTTTGAACCGTTCGGTCAACGCTTCGGCAACAGCCGGGTGTACGAACTTAGTGATATCGCCCCCCAATGACGCGATTTCGCGCACCAGCGTCGATGATATGAACGAGTACCGCTCGGACGGCGTAAGAAACAGGCTTTCCACGTCTGGCGCCAATTGACGGTTCATATTCGCCAGTTGAAACTCATATTCAAAATCCGACACCGCCCGTAGGCCGCGCAGGAACACGTTGGCGTTCTGCTCTTTGGCGAAGTGTGCCAGCAGGCTGGAAAATCCCACGACTTCGACATTAGGTAGGTGCTTGGTGACTTCTCGAGCCAGCTCCACTCGCTGTTCCAGGGAAAACAGCGGGTTTTTCTTTGGGCTGGCGGCGACAGCGATCACTACTTGGTCGAACAGGCGCGCGGCGCGTTCGACCAGATCGCCATGGCCCTTGGTGATAGGGTCGAAGGTGCCTGGGTACAACACTCGGTTCATCGCGTCGTCCTGGTCGGAGTCCTTGGGGAACCGGATGGTATCGCAGCAATCCCGGTCGGCCAAGTCGGCTTATGTCCAGTATCGGCTTTTTGGCTGTTTTTGCCAGGTCTACAACCGCTCGGCCAGCGCCGTCGCCAATTGCGCGGTCAGCCCATAAACCGATAATTGCGGGTTGGCGCCAATACTGGTGGGGAATAACGAGCCGTCGTGAATCGATAGATTACTCAACTGGTGATGCCGGCCAAGGCTGTCGCAAACGGCCATCGCAGGTTCTTCCCCCATGGCGCAACCGCCCATCACGTGGGCACTGCCTAGCCGCGTGGTGAATGTTTTAAGGCTTAAACCTTCGATAACAGACGTTGCCTGCGCAAGATTTTTCACATAGCCCGTGTCTTCATGCAGCGGCATCACCGCCTTGGCGCCACCGGCAAATTGAATCTCGGCCATGCTGTGGTAGGCGCGACGAATGCCGTCCCATGCGTAAGGCGACACCTGATAATCCAACACCGGGGTACCGTCGCCGCGCAACTCCACGCTACCGCCAGTGCTTTCAGGATGAAATCCGTCACGCATCAGGGCCAGCATCATGTGGGTTTTAGGCAACTGAGCCATACGCTCGGTGTTTTCCCGACCGAAGCTACCCAGCAGGGTACTTGCCAGCGATGGCTGTAAAGGTGGCACCTCAAGCTTGTAGGACATTCGCCCCGTAGGACCGTCGATCCATTGAAAGTGATCGGAGTAGATCGACTGTGGTGCGCCGTAGAACGGGTTAATGACCCGATCAAACTGCGCAGCAGAAAAACACGTCAGGTGAAGGAAAGTGCGCTTGCCAACGCGTTTATGAGGGTCGGGCGCCTCGGAGCGCATTAACAGCGCGGGGCTATTGATGCCGCCGCCCGCCAAAACGTAGTGTTTGGCCTTGACCGTGATACTGCGACCGTTGGGCGTCACGCAACGGTCATCCATTCCCAAACATTGTAGGCCGATGACCTTGTCGCCCTTGATCATCAGTGATTCGGCACGCGCCAGATACAGCAACTCACCGCCTTTCTCCAAGGTGGCAGGAATGGTTGTGACCAGCATCGATTGCTTGGCGTTGGTCGGACAACCCATGCCGCAATAGCCCAGGTTCCAGCAGCCACGAACATTACGCGGGATGACTTTCCAGCTATAACCGAGGTGCTGACAACCGGTACGGATCACGTCGTTGTTGGCGTTCGGCGGCATCATCCAAGGTGCTACGCCCAAGCGTTGCTCCATTTCTTCAAACCACGGCGCCATTTCCGCAGCGCTATGGCCCTTGATGGCATGCTGGTCCGCCCAATGCGCCAGCGTCGCGTCGGGGGTGCGAAAGCTTGAGGTCCAGTTCACTAGCGTGCTGCCACCCACCGCGCGGCCCTGAAGAATTGTGATCGCGCCGTCCTTGCTCATCCGGCCAAGGCCCTCCTGATACAGCGTGGAGTAGGCCTGATCTTCAAGCATTTTGAAGTCGCTGCTGGTCTTTAGCGGGCCTTCTTCGACCAGCAACACCTTGTAGCCCGCCGCGCTAAGAATTTGCGCCGTGGTACCTCCTCCTGCGCCGCTGCCAATGATCACCACGTCAGCCTCAAGGGTGAGGTCTTTCTCAAGCTGCGCGCCGTTGTAGGTTTTCCAGCCACGGGCAAGGCCTTCTCGAAACACGTCAGGAACCGGCATAGAGTCTCTTTTTATTGTTATCAGGTGGGGACTAAACAGTCGGCGGGCCAGGGTATCCACACTGCGCCCAGGATTGCGCCTGGCTGTACCACGCCATCATCACCAACTGCTGCAAGGCGTTATGGCCCATGCGCAACATACCCAGGGAACTGGTATCCCAGCGATCAAGGAACGCCGTGATTTGCGCCGGGCTGGCGTCATCCCAGCGTCCCCAAATACCGGTCAACGGCGCACGAATAACCGGCAACGCTAATACATCGAACAGTTGTTGGGTCAGCTTGAGCACTTCGGGAGACAGCCCAAGGAGGGTGGCATCGATACTTTTCAACGTGCCCGTTATGGCGGTCGACGCTGAAACGGCACCCAGGCTGCCTTCCAGCATCACCGGAATCAGCGCGCGCAGAAACGGCAGATCGCTCTCGCGCAGTAGGTTGTAATCATTGGCGGGTGTGCTGGCGGAGCAACCGCTGAGACCCGCCGCGAGCCCGACCGTGGACAAAAAGGCGCTGGCACACAGGCCGACTTTCAGTACGCTGCGCCGCGACAATCCGGCATTTTCTGGCAGGCTGTTGTTCATTATTATTGTTGGACCTTTGCTATTTAAAAGCCTGATCAGCGAATGAACAGCTTGTATACAAGCCGCTGGATCGCCTTGCCGTAGGGCGGATAAATCAGTTTCGCCGCATTGAAACGTTGTTTGATAAACACGCCCTTAGCCTTGCTGAACGTCAGAAAACCTTCATGGCCGTGGTAATGGCCCATGCCCGACGCACCAATGCCGCCGAATGGCATGTCATCCTGAGCGACGTGCAGCAGCGTATCGTTCAGGCACACTCCTCCCGAATGGGTCTGCTCCAGCACCCGCTGCTGCTCGGCTTTGTTGTATCCAAAGTAGTACAACGCCAGCGGACGGGGCCGCTGATTAATGTAGGCAAACGCCTGGTCAATGCGGCTATAAGGCACGATGGGCAAAATCGGACCAAAAATTTCATCCTGCATCACCGTCATGTCGTCACTGACATTGAGCAACAGGCTGAACGGCATGCGCCGACCCTGACTTTCATTGAATAGCGAAATAACCCTCGCGCCCTTGCTGGTAGCGTCGGTCAGGTAGCTATTTAGCCGCGCGAGGTGGCGGTCGTTGATGATCGCGGTGTAGTCCGGGTTGTCCGCTAGCGTCGGGTAAAAGCCATGGATTGCCTTGCGATAGGCTTCGATGAAGCCATCGACCCGATCTTCCGGTACCAAAACGTAGTCCGGCGCCACACAGGTTTGTCCCGCATTCAGGCTTTTTCCGAAAGCAATGCGCTCGGCAGCGTCCTTGAGTGGCACGTCGTGGGAAACAATGGCCGGGGATTTACCGCCCAACTCCAGTGTGACCGGCGTCAGGTTCTCGGCCGCAGCGCGCATCACATGCTTGCCGACCCTGGTTGCGCCGGTAAACAACAAGTGATCGAAAGGCAACTTTGAAAACGCCACGCCGACTTCAGCCTCGCCCAGTACCACCGTTACCAGATCTTCCGGGAACGCTTGGGCCAGCAGACGCTTGAGCAATTGGCCTGTGGCGGGGGTGGACTCGCTGAGCTTGAGCATCACCCGATTACCCGCCGACAACGCCCCGACCAGCGGTCCAACGGCGAGAAATAACGGGTAATTCCACGGCACGATAATGCCGATAACGCCCAGCGGTTGATACACAACCTTGGCTGACGCCGGCTGAAACGCCATGCCAACGCTGCGTCGCGAAGGTTTCATCCA
>NZ_JAMFRV010000425.1 GCF_026224925.1 Pseudomonas sp.
CCCGATTTTCGTGGTGAAATCAGTCAGATACCGCCAATGTACTCAGCGCTTAAACGTGACGGGCAGCCGTTATACAAGCTGGCACGGGCCGGGGAAGTGGTGGAGCGTGAACCGCGTTCTGTTACTATTGCGCGCCTGGAATTGCTGGAGTGTGAAGCCGACACGGCGCGCCTCTCGGTTGATTGCACCAAAGGCACCTATATCCGCACGTTGGTTGAAGATATAGGCGAAAAGCTCGGTTGTGGTGCTTACGTTGCTGAGTTGCGCCGCACCCAAGCCGGACCTTTCAGCCTGGCCCAGACGGTGACGCTGGAAGAGTTGGAGCAAGTACATGCCGATGGTGGTAACGAAGCGGTTGATCGCTTCCTGATGCCTTCGGACAGCGGTTTGTTGCATTGGCCGTTGCTGCAGTTTTCGGAACACAGTTCGTTTTACTGGTTGCATGGTCAACCAGTGAGAGCACCGGACGCGCCGCAATTCGGCATGGTTCGTGTGCAAGATCATGAAGGTCGCTTCATCGGTATCGGTGAAGTGAGTGAAGACGGGCGCATCGCGCCACGTCGATTGATTCGGTCAGAATGACCGAACGAGGGTGGCTGTCAGTAGGCGCGGTCACAGCTCATTTTAAAATACGGGGGTTTGCCCTCGGCCTATTGAAACTGTCTCTCTGGAGCGGTTTCCGTGATTAAGGATTGCCCACATGGCACTCAGCGTTGAAGAAAAAGCTCAAATCGTAACCGACTACCAGCAAGCTGTTGGTGATACTGGTTCGCCAGAAGTGCAAGTTGCACTGCTGACCGCCAACATCAACAAATTGCAGGGTCACTTCAAAATCAACGGTAAAGACCACCACTCACGTCGTGGCCTGATCCGTATGGTAAACCAGCGTCGCAAGCTGCTGGATTACCTGAAAGGTAAAGAAGTTAGCCGTTACAGCGCCCTGATCGGTCGTCTGGGTCTGCGTCGCTAATAGCGATGTCGATAGAGGTTGGTTGTTTGTCACGATTTTTCGGGTTTACTCGGACGGTCTGGCAGGCTTCCAGCCTCAAGTTGTATCTGGACGGTCGATAGGTCCGAATCCTGTCACTGCCCAAGAATTCGCAAGAAACCAGTTCCCCAAGAGCCACAAAAGAAGGTAGGAAACCGTGAACCCGGTAATCAAGAAGTTCCAGTTCGGTCAATCGACCGTCACCCTCGAGACTGGCCGTATAGCCCGTCAAGCTTCCGGCGCAGTATTGGTCACCGTTGACGACGACGTCAGCGTATTAGTGACTGTGGTCGGTGCCAAGCAAGCTGACGCAGGTAAAGGCTTCTTCCCACTTTCCGTTCACTACCAGGAAAAAACCTACGCAGCGGGCAAGATCCCCGGCGGTTTTTTCAAGCGTGAAGGCCGTCCTTCCGAAAAAGAAACCCTGACTTCGCGTCTGATCGACCGTCCGATCCGTCCGCTGTTCCCAGAAGGTTTCATGAACGAAGTACAGGTTGTCTGTACCGTTCTGTCGACCAGCAAAAAGACTGATCCAGACGTTGCTGCCATGATCGGTACTTCAGCTGCATTGGCGATCTCCGGTATTCCGTTCGACGGCCCTATCGGCTGCGCACGCGTTGCTTTCCACGAAAGCACCGGCTACCTGCTGAACCCTACGTACGAACAACTCAAGGCTTCGAGCCTGGACATGGTTGTTGCCGGTACGTCGGAAGCTGTATTGATGGTTGAATCGGAAGCTAAAGAGCTGACCGAAGACCAGATGTTGGGCGCGGTTCTGTTCGCCCACGACGAATTCCAGGTTGTTATCAACGCCATCAAAGAGCTGGCTGCTGAAACAGCCAAGCCTACGTGGGACTGGCAGCCGAAGCCTGAAGCTACCGAGTTGCTGGCCGCGATTCGCAGCGAGTTCGGCGATGCGATCTCCCAGGCTTACACCATCACCGTCAAGCACGAGCGTTATGCTCGCCTGGGTGAGTTGCGTGACCAGATCGTTGCCAAGCTTTCCGGTGCAGAAGGCCAGCCTTCTTCTAGCGAAGTCAAAGCAGCGTTCGGCGAAATCGAATACCGCACCGTGCGCGAAAACATCGTGAACGGTAAGCCACGTATCGACGGCCGCGACACTCGCACCGTCCGTCCGTTGAACATCGAAGTGGGTGTTCTGCCGAAGACCCACGGTTCAGCACTGTTCACCCGTGGCGAAACTCAGGCGCTGGTTGTAGCGACCCTGGGCACCGCACGTGACGCACAGCTGCTCGACACCCTGGAAGGCGAACGTAAAGACCCGTTCATGCTGCACTACAACTTCCCTCCGTTCTCGGTAGGTGAGTGTGGTCGCATGGGTGGCGCTGGTCGTCGCGAAATCGGTCACGGTCGTTTGGCTCGTCGCAGCGTACAGGCCATGTTGCCTGCTGCCGACGTGTTCCCTTACACCATCCGTATGGTGTCGGAAATCACCGAAGCCAACGGCTCCAGCTCTATGGCGTCGGTGTGTGGTGCTTCCCTGGCGCTGATGGACGCTGGTGTGCCGATGAAAGCACCAGTGGCCGGTATCGCGATGGGCTTGGTTAAAGAAGGCGAGAAGTTCGCCATCCTGACCGACATCCTGGGCGACGAAGATCACCTGGGCGACATGGACTTCAAGGTAGCCGGTACCGCCAAGGGTGTTACCGCGCTGCAGATGGACATCAAGATCAAGGGCATCACCGAAGAAATCATGGAAATCGCTCTGGGCCAAGCCCTGGAAGCGCGCCTGAACATTCTCGGTCAGATGAACAAGATCCTTGCCGGGTCGCGTACCGAGTTGTCGGAAAACGCACCGACCATGATCGCGATGAAAATCGACACCGACAAAATCCGTGATGTTATCGGTAAAGGCGGCGCGACTATCCGTGCGATCTGTGAAGAAACCAAAGCTTCGATCGATATCGAAGACGATGGCACCATCAAGATCTTCGGCGAAACCAAGGAAGCGGCTGAAGCAGCACGTCAGCGCGTTCTGGGCATCACCGCAGAAGCTGAAATCGGCAAGATCTACGTCGGTAAGGTTGAGCGCATCGTCGACTTCGGCGCCTTCGTCAACATCCTGCCTGGCAAAGACGGCCTGGTTCACATCTCCATGCTGAGCGACGCTCGTGTTGAGAAAGTGACTGACGTATTGCAAGAAGGTCAGGAAGTTGAAGTACTGGTACTGGACGTCGACAACCGCGGCCGTATCAAGCTGTCGATCAAAGACGTAGCAGCAGCAAAAGCATCCGGCGTTTAATTAGCCCGACGCTAAATGGACTGAAGGCCAGTTAAAACTGGCTTCAGGTTCAGTTGAAAAAAACCGCTTCCTCTCATGAGGTGGCGGTTTTTTTTTGATTTCGTTTTCCTATGGGTGGCCTAAGTTTCGCCGGTCAGACTTGCTCCATGACTTACTCGCATCGGCAGGAGCTACTCTCCAATGAACACACGGACTATGCCCACACTATCAACCTGGCTGAACAAAGTCCCAGAAGTAACCTTGTCGTTCTGGATCATCAAGATCATGTCGACAACGGTCGGTGAAACCGGCGCGGATTATCTGGCCGTCGACGCTGGGTGGGGTCAGGGCCTGACGAGGGGAGTGATGGGCGCACTGTTGGCCATCGCCTTATTTCTGCAATTGCGTACTCGTCGCTACACGCCGTGGACTTACTGGCTGACGGTGGTGCTGGTTAGCGTGGTCGGCACACAGATTACCGATCTGCTTACCGATGGCCTGGACGTGAGTTTGTATGCCAGCACTGGAGTGTTTGCGGTGACGTTGGCGGTGATATTTGCCGTCTGGTATCGAGTTGAGCGGACCCTGTCCATCCATGAAGTCACCACTTTGCGGCGAGAGCTCTTCTATTGGGCAGCCATTCTCTGCACGTTCGCATTGGGTACGGCAGCAGGCGACTTGGCAACCGAAGCGCTTGGTCTCGGTTTTACCTTAGGCGCAATAATTTTCAGCGGTTTGCTCGCACTCAGTTATGTCGCCTACCGCATGGGTGGCAACGCCGTCTTGACCTTCTGGATCGGTTACATCCTGACTCGACCTTTTGGTGCCTCCCTCGGCGATCTGCTCACCCAAGCTAAAACCTATGGCGGTCTCGGCATGGGCGCCATGTGGACCAGCGCGCTGTTCCTGACCGTGATTGTGCTCCTCGTAACGGTGGCGCAAATCAGTGTTGGCAACCGCAACCCATCGCAGATCGCGAAATAATCTACTTAATTAATCAACCCAAGG
>NZ_JAMFRV010000040.1 GCF_026224925.1 Pseudomonas sp.
ATGGGTCAGAGCCGTTCCGCCATCGTCGCGTTTACCTGAGCTTTGTGCACCAACTTCTGCAAGCGCTTATCGAGACTCATCAACACCCCGCGATCTGCCCGACCACTCTCCAACTCATCGACCAGCTCGTTAACCACTTGGCGAAGTTCGTGGGCAATGACCACCCGATCGTCGTTAAGGTCCTCTCTATGCGACTCGAACAAACGGTGCAGATAGTCTTGAAGTGTGTGTTGCAAACGATGGCGGTCCGTTGCGCGCAGGTGAACCAGATTGACGCTGACTTTGCTCAGCAACTCGTTCAGCTCAGCGCACAAATACTGCATTCGGCGAGAAAAGCCTATTTCACGCTCACGTAGATGTTTGTGTTGAACGGTCGCGTCCTGCTTTTTTTGAATCGCTGGAATAGCGACCGCCACCATCAAACCGACGATGAGGCCCATCGCCTGGATCCATCCGGCCCAGTCGGCAGATCGCTGGAACGCACCAACCCCAAGCAAAAGCACTGCAACCACAGCCGCCACTATTACCAGTACGACGTAATCCTTGCTGATAAAACCCTTGGGCATTGCTTGACTCCTGAACCGTTGAGCGCGCGTTGGTATCGATGGTCAACGATGCTAATCGTTGCGCCCGCCAGACACCACGGATATTGCTGATTCGCCGAGCTTTTGTGGTTTTTTGGGTTTATACAAGCGTATAACAAGGATTCAACTCACAACACATATCGACAGCGCCCGGGGCTACTCTTAAACTGCAAGAGGTTTATAGACACCCCCGTGCTAAGCGGCATATCCATTATTAGTGAGCCTCGCTCGTGAAAATTCGTCACTCAATTTTGAGCCTATTATTTGTATGTACAGGCGCCGCACTCTCCCAGAGTGCTTCAGCAAATGAACCAGCCCCATTTGAGCGTGACCCTTCACAACTTCACCTGGCCTCCGGCAGTGCCATGGTTGTCGATTTGAAAACCAATAAAGTACTGTTCGCCAATAACCCGGATGTCGTTGTGCCCATCGCCTCCGTCACCAAACTGATGACGGCGATGGTAACGCTGGACGCCAAACTGCCAATGGACGAAATGATTCCAGTATCCATTGCCGACACCAAGGAAATGAAAGGTGTGTTTTCCCGCGTCAAACTCGGCAGCCAGCTTGATCGCAAAAACATGATGTTGATCGCCCTGATGTCCTCGGAAAACCGCGCCGCGGCGAGCCTTGCCGCCAGTTACCCGGGAGGCTACAACAAATTTATTATTGCCATGAACGCCAAGGCCAAATCCCTGGGCATGAAACAGACGGTTTATGTCGAGCCGACCGGCCTGTCGATCTATAACGTATCCACCGCCCGCGACCTGAGCAAACTGGTGCTCGCTGCCCGCCAATACCCAATGTTGAGTGAGCTCAGCACCACCCCCAATAAAACTGTCACTTTCCACAACCCCACTTACAGTCTGGTGTTCAATAACACTGATCACCTGATCAAAAAGTCCAACTGGGACATCAAACTGACCAAGACGGGCTTCACCAATCAGGCCGGTCACTGCCTCGTGTTGCTGACTACCATGGCCGATCGTCAGGTATCGGTGGTGATTCTGGATGCGTTTGGTAAATACACGCCCATCGCCGATGCGGGCCGTATGCGTAACTGGATGGAAACCGGTAAAAGTGGCCAGGCTCCGCAGGTTGCAGTGCTGTACAGGAACGAGAAAAACCTGACCATGAGACAGATAGGCATCCAGGCTAAAGAGTAATCTCACTCAATGGCGGTGTGCCCGACACACCGCTCTTGCGCAAAAGGGATGAACTTTCAAAGCGTTTGATCTGTCATTCACTGTGGCGAAAATTTAACGCTATGTTGTAGTGAGTTGGGCAAAGACGCGAACCGTGAGCTAAAACTCATTGACCTGCGGTTCGAGGGGGCTGTTGTTTTCGTTCATGACTGGAGATGATAAACCATGCTCTTCAAATGGTTCCTGGCAACATTGCATCTCTTGGCGTACGGGGTTGCACTCGGGGCAGTATTGAGCCGCGGACGCTCTCTGCGGCGCTTGAATAGAACCAACCCATCCAAACTTCGTGATGTGTTTGTAGCGGATAACTTCTGGGGCATTGCCGCCGCAGTACTTCTGGTGACAGGAGCATTGCGTGCTTTTGGCGGTTTTGAAAAGGGCACTTTCTATTACCTGCATCAACCGCTGTTTCATTTGAAGATGGCGGCCTTCGTGGCCATTATCCTGCTCGAAATAGCTCCTATGGTCGCCCTGATCAAATGGCGCAACGCGTTTAAAGCGGGTGTTCCAATAGATACCCATCGCGCGTTGATGTATTCGAGAATCAGCCATATTCAGGTAGGGTTGATTATCGTCATCCTCATCGCGGCGTCCGGTATGGCACGGGGAATCTTTATCAGTTAGCCATTGCCGGCGAAAGAGAAGAAAATAGCGGCCACTCTCTTTAAGCGGTCCCCACATGAAAATCTGCGGCATCGAAATCAAAGGCAGCGAAGCCATCTTCGCTGTCGCTACCCTTCGCAACAGCACCCTCGAACATGTACCCCTGCCGACAAAAAAAATCGCTCTAGAAGACGATGACGAGTCTTCCAACGTCAAGGCGTTCGCCGCGCTTGTCGAGGCATTTATCCGAGACAACGGCATCGAACAGCTGGCGATCAAGAAACGCAGTAAAAAAGGCGAGTTCGCGGGTGGGCCCACCACGTTCAAAATCGAAGGCGTTCTCCAGTTGCTAAATGAGTGCAGCGTAACGCTGGTGTCGCCACAGACCGTCAGCGCCCAGCACAAGAAACACGATTTCGCCCTCGCAGGTTCTTTAAACAAATACCAACACGAAGCCTACAAAACTGCCTGCGCAGCGTTGATGAAGGCGTCGTAGTCTTGCCTTAGACATTGCTCTCGTGGGCTTGGGAAAGCGGTCGAGCGACGGACTCCAGTGACTGGCGCTCGGCAGCAACGCCCCAAATGGCCTGCACGATGGCCGCCATTAGCATCAAACCGGCGCCGATCAAGTAACCCATGAAAACGTTACTGCGGTCATGGGTTTCGATCAGGTGGCCAAACAAGGTCGGCCCGACAATCCCGCCCAATCCCGTGCCGAACGCGTAGAACACTGCGATGGCCAACGCGCGGATTTCCAGCGGGAAGGTTTCGGCAATGGTCAGGTACGCAGAACTGGCCGCTGCCGACGCGAAAAAGAAAATAACCATCCAGGCGATGGCTTGCTGCGTCACGCTCAGCAGCCCCTGCTGGAACAGATAACCACTGATGGCCAACAGCGAGCCTGAGACCCCGTAGGTCAGGCTGATCATCACCCGACGCCCAACCACGTCAAACAGCCTCCCCAACAGCAATGGCCCGCAGAAATTCCCCAGCGCCAGCGGCAGCACGTACCAGCCAATTTGCTCATACGACACTTGATAAAAGTCGGTCAGCACTAATGCATAAGTGAAGAAGATCGCGTTGTAGAAAAACGCTTGTGCGGTGAGCAACGTCAACCCAACCAGGGCACGTCGGCGATAGGTCACGAACAAGGTATCGAAGACCTCACGCAACGGTGTGTGATCCCGTGAAAGCAGGCGTAATGGCGGTTCCGTTGCGGGTTGCAACGTATGCCCCTGCTGACGAAATCGCCCTTCGATGTGCTCGACGATTCTTTTCGCCTCCTCCGGCTGATTATGTATCAGCAGCCAACGAGGGCTCTCAGGCACCCACAGGCGCATGAACAGAATCACCAGCCCCAGCGCAGCACCGATGCCAAAACATAAGCGCCAGCCAAGGTCGCCACCAACGGTTTGCGGGTCGAGCAGTATGATCGACCCGCCGGCACCCAACGCAGCGCCTAACCAAAACGTACCGTTGATGGTGAGGTCAACCCAGCCGCGAAACCGCGCCGGGGTGAATTCCTGAATCGTCGAGTTGATGGCAGTGTATTCGCCACCGATGCCCATTCCCGTCAGAAAGCGAAACAGAACAAAGCTCCACATGCTGAAAGAGAACGCCGTCGCGGCGGTGGCGCTAACGTAAATGAACAACGTAATGAAAAATAGCTTTCTCCGCCCCAAACGGTCGGTCAGCCAGCCGAAGAACAGCGCTCCGAGCACCGCCCCTGCCAGGTAGGCGCCGCCCGCCAGACCGATATCACTGTTGGACAACTGCAGCACCGGGCTATTTTTCAACGCGCCAGAGACCGAACCCGCCAGCGTCACTTCCAGCCCATCCAACAGCCAGGTGATGCCGAGCGCAATCACCAGCAACGTATGAAACCGCCCCCACGGCAAGCGGTCGAGACGTGCTGGCAGGTCGGTCTGATATACGCCGGACTGTTGAGTCAGTTCGGTCATCGTCATCTAAAGCTCCACCGCTGCTTTTTTGTAGGTTATAGGGTGTGAGTCGTGACGGTCCGATGGAGTTCATCTCTATACGCAAAGCGCCCTGCCCCAATAATCGGTATAAGCTCGGACCTCAACAAAATTCCTAGTCACCCGCAAAGGAACTATCCCCATGAAGTTTATTTTCGGCACACGCCTGCGCACTGGCGTCTTGGCTTCAACGATTGTCGCGGCGACGCTCATGACCCTGGGTTCCGTCCAAGCTGAAGACGCAGCACCTGCGCCACGGATCGGTGTGCGAGGCGCGATCACCGCCCTCGACGGGGATGCCCTGAAAGTCCACACCAACCGTGGCGAAGACTTGCTCATCAACCTGACCAAAGACACCCAAGTGCGTGGCGTGACCCTGGCGCAAATGTCCGACATCAAGCCCGGCAGCTACATCGGCACCGCCGCCGCACCGCAGCCCGACGGGACGCAGAAGGCCCTGGAGGTGCATGTCTTCCCGCCCAGCATGGTTGGCTCCGGTGAGGGCTTTCGGCCGTGGGACAGCACGCCCAACAGCACGATGACCAACGGCACGGTCG
>NZ_JAMFRV010000041.1 GCF_026224925.1 Pseudomonas sp.
AATACATCCATTACTACAACCATGATCGCATCAAGCTGAAACTGAACGGGCTGAGCCCTGTGGCGTACAGGACCCAGTCTGCTGCGGCTTAGCTATTTTTTGTCCAATTTTTTGGGGTCAGTTCAGTCTGTGGGACCGAATTCATTCGATGGCATGCCAGGAACGGCTAAACGAATGCGACTGCTGCCGTCTGCGCCATTGGCTCAGGCTTTGCTCCAGGCTCGCAGGGTTGTCGATCTGTTGTTTGCGCGCATGGCTAAACAGGATCAGCGCTAGCTCGGCGGTGACCAATGCATCGGCGCTGGCGTGGTGACGTTCGCCGGCTTGCAGGCCAAAAAATGCGGTCCAGTCATCGAGGCCCGCGTGGCGGATATTTGCATGGGGGAACAGCATGGGCGCCATTTCTGCCACGTCGAGAAACCGGTGCTGCAACCGATACCCAAGGCTGTCTTTAAGCGCACGAGTCAGCATGTGCTGGTCGAATGCAGCGTGAAAAGCCATAAACGGACTGTCGCCGACAAACTCCATCAGGTCCAGCAAGGCATCGACCGGCTCGCTACCCGCCGCGATGGCGCTCGGGCCTAAACCGTGCAACAGCACGCTGGGGCTGAGCTTGTGATCCGGCCGCAACAAGGTGCGCTCGAACTGTTGGCCGAAGTCGATGGCGCCGTCTTCGATCACCACGGCGCCAATCGACAGCACCAGGTCGCGGTTGAGGTTCAGACCGCTGGTTTCCAGGTCCAGCACCACCCAGCGTTGCTGGCGCAAAGGGTTTTGGTTGGTCGGCGCGCAGATCGCCAGGTTCTCCAGGCGCTGCTTCTGGCGAGCGTCGAGGATGGGGGCGGCGCTGCGTAGCCACGCGAACAAATTCATAGTTGATAGCGCAACGTCAGGCTGCTTTGCAGGCGTTGGGCTTGGCGCAGAGATTCGCGCAGGATGCGTCGATCCAAATGGTTGAGAATGTCCGGATCGACGCGGTTCGAATACGGCAGGTTTTGCCGACTTTGCAGTTGATGTTGCTGCATCCGGGTTTGTTGAATGAAGTGGTAAGCCTCTTCATACGCGGCGCCGTCCAGCGGTTCGATGACTTCTTTGTCAACCAATTGGCGCAGGCGTTCGAGGGTATTATTGGCTTCTACACCGTTGGCCAATGCGAGCAGGCGGGCGCCATCGACAAACGGCGTCAGGCCTTGAACCTTGAGGTCCAGGGTGGCTTTTTCACCGCCCTTGCGTGCCAGCACGAATTCACGAAAGCGCCCGACGGGAGGCCGCTGCCGCAGTGCGTTGTCGGCCATCATCCGCTGGAACAACCGGTTATCTGCGACTTGATCGAGAATTGCGTGGCGTAATTGATCGACGCTGCGCTCATCGCCCCACACCACCCGCAGATCAAAATAAATGCTGGAAGCCAGCAGATTTTCCGGCGTCGCTTCACGAATAAAGGCAGAGAAGCGTCGTGACCATTCCGAGCGCGACAGGCACAAATCCGGGTTGCCGGCCATAATGTTGCCTTTGCACAGGGTGAACCCGCATAGGGCCAGGCTTTGATTGATCTGTTGCGCCAAGGGCAACAGCTTCAGGCGAATAGCGGCTGCTTGCGCCGCATCTTCAGCTTCGAACAGGATGCCGTTGTCCTGATCGGTGTGCAGCGTCTGTTCGCGACGACCTTCGCTGCCAAAACACAACCAACTGAATGCAATGCCGGGGTCGCCTTTTTCCAGCAGCGTCAGTTCGATGACTCGGCACACGGTATGGTCATTGAGCAGGGTGATGATTTGGGTGATCTGCGTCGACGAAGCACCGTGGGCCAGCATGCGGTCGACCAGTTGCACGATTTCCCCGCGCAGGTTCGCCAGGCTTTCGATTTTCGGTGCGTTACGAATGGTCCGTGCCAAATGCACCAGGTCTACCCGTTGCAGAGAAAATAGATCGCGCTCGGACACCACTCCGCACA
>NZ_JAMFRV010000426.1 GCF_026224925.1 Pseudomonas sp.
GAGATGGCATCGCCAAACCACTGCCACAAGACAAACAGCAGCCACAGCAGGCCGACCGCCACACCGATCGGCGCCAGGGCGCTGCCGTTGAGCCAGGCGGCGAGCGAGAAAAACATGCACAGCAATCCTATCGCCGCCGTAATCGGGTGGCGTGACGGTTGCGGCACAAAATACGGTGAACTCGACGCATGTGCCGGCGTATGTGCGCTCATGGTTACTTCTCCACTTCTATCAAATGATCTTATTCGTTGTTTTATTCAACGCACCCAACTGCGGACTATATTTTGCCGAGCACCACGTGCACCACCAGAATCAGCAGGCAGATAAAAACCGCCGCACATAACACCCCGGCGATCACCACATGCACGGGGCTCAATTCAGCCATATCGGTCTGGTGTGAGCTGCCCTTGCGGATGCCGATAAACGACCACAATACAGCTTTGATCGCCTTGAAAAAACTTGGGCTTCGCGCTTTATCCATCAGGCTCTCCGCGATCAGGCTTGGGCTTCGAACCTTAAGCCGCCGCCAGCTCGCAACTTAGGCTTGAACCCCGCTCGGCCGCCTGCGCGACCGGCCGGGTTTAACCGGAATGTACGTGATTCAAAATCGTTGCCAGGAAAAAACCCGCCACGATCAGGAACAGCACCGCACCCACGCGCCGATTCGCGGCGCGCTGTTGCGGGGTGAGTTTGCTAACTGGCTTCGGCATGCTCGTCTTCACAGTGTTCATGACAATTCCAAGGCCTACGCTTTATTTGTCGACAAGCTGCGTCGACCCCATGCGTCGACTTTACTCCACCACCGGCGGCGTTTCGAAAGTATGGAACGGCGGCGGGCTGGGCAAAGTCCATTCCAGGCCTTCCGCGCCATCCCACGGCTTGTCGCCGGCTGCAACATGACCTTCACCGCCGCGATATGCCGGCAGCGCGACCCAGAACAGGAAATACACCTGCATCAGGCCAAACCAGAACGCGCCCAAGGTGGCGACCTGGTTGAAATCGGTGAACTGCGCCGGGTAATCGGCATAACGGCGCGGCATGCCTGCCAGGCCGAGAAAGTGCATCGGGAAGAAGGTAATGTTGAACGAAATCAGCGAGCCCCAGAAGTGGATCTTGCCGCGCAATTCGTTATACATAAAACCGGTCCACTTCGGCGCCCAGTAATACCAGCCGGCGAACAAGGCAAACAACGAGCCTGCAACCAGCACGTAGTGGAAGTGAGCCACCACGTAATACGTACCATGCATCGCCACGTCGAGCGGGGCGATCGACAGGATCAGGCCGGTGAAACCGCCCATGGTGAAGACGAACAGAAAACCGATGGCGAACAGCATCGGGGTTTCGAAGGTCATCGAACCGCGCCACATGGTGGCGACCCAGTTGAACACCTTCACACCCGTCGGCACAGCAACCAGCAGCGTGGCGTACATAAAGAAGAGTTGTCCGGCCACCGGCAAACCGGTAACGAACATATGGTGCGCCCAGACCATAAACGACAGGATGGCGATCGAAGCGGTCGCGTACACCATCGAGCTATAGCCGAACAATTTCTTGCGCGAGAAGGTCGGGATCACCTGCGAGATAATGCCGAAAGCCGGCAAGATCATGATGTATACCTCGGGGTGTCCAAAAAACCAGAACACGTGCTGATACAGCACCGGGTCACCGCCGCCTGCGGCATTAAAGAATGACGTACCGAAATGGCGATCGAACAACAGCATGGTAATCGCGCCTGCCAGTACCGGCATCACGGCGATCAGCAAGAATGCGGTGATCAGCCAGGTCCAGACGAACATCGGCATTTTCATCAAGGTCATGCCCGGCGCGCGCAGGTTCAGGATGGTCACCACGATGTTGATCCCGCCCATGATCGACGAGGCACCCAGGATGTGGATGGCGAAGATGCCCAAGTCCATGCCCGGGCCCATCTGGACCGACAGCGGCGCGTACAGCGTCCAGCCTGCAGCCGTGGCGCCGCCGGGAGTGAACAGGGAAGCGACCAGCAACAATGCGGCCGGCGGCAGCAACCAGAAGCTCAGGTTGTTCATCCGCGCGAAGGCCATATCGGGGGCGCCGATCTGCAACGGGATCATCCAGTTGGCGAAGCCGACGAAGGCCGGCATGATGGCGCCGAACACCATGATCAGGCCATGCAGCGTGGTCATCTGGTTAAAGAATTCGGGGCGCACAATTTGCAGGCCCGGCTCGAACAATTCGCTGCGTATCATCAGCGCCATCACGCCGCCCACCATAAACATGGTGAACGAGAACACCAGATACAAGGTACCGATATCCTTGTGGTTCGTGGCGTACAGCCAACGACGCCAACCTACCGGGGCGCCGTGCGCGTGATCGTGATCATCACCAATCACGTGGTCGTGCGAGACCGTCGACATAACACTCTCCTTACGCTTAACTACGGTGCCCGCACAGGGTGCGGACAAAGCTTTTGATACTGTACTTGCCGCGTCGCGGCGACCTGGGTTGAACAGGCCCCGCGTCCGGCTTACCTAACCCTCGCCCTGCACCCAAACGTCGGGTTGCCCGCTCAGCTTGCCGACTCAGGTAGCCGACTTAGCCAGCGAGGTATCCGCCGCCGACTTCAAGTCAGGCTGCTTGCCGCCGCGTGCGCCCGTGACCACATCCGGCTGGACCACGTCACCCGTGTGATTGCCCCAGGAATTACGAATAAACGTAATGGCCGAAGCAATATCGAGATCGTTCAAGGTGCCGCCCCAGGCAGGCATCAGACCCTTGCCGTGCAGCACCAGATTCACGTTGTCGGCCAACGGGCCGGTCACCACTTTCGAATTCACCAGCGACGGGAACGGGCCTGCGCCCTGACCGTTGACTTGGTGGCAGGCTGCGCAATTGCTGGCAAACACCTTTTCGCCATGCTCCATCAGCTCGGCCTGGGTGTAGGGGCCGCTATGCGCCGCGCCGGTCAATGCCACGGCACCCGCTGCCGGCTGGTTGGTTTTCACCCAGGCGGCATAATCGTCGTCGGACAGGACATTCACCACGACCGGCATAAAAGCGTGATCTTTACCGCATAACTCGGTACAGAAACCACGGTACGTGCCGACTTTCTCGACCTTGAACCAGGTATCGCGCACAAAACCGGGGATCGCATCCTGCTTCACGCCGAATGCCGGCACATACCAGGAGTGCACCACGTCGGCCGCGGTCGTGATGATGCGGATTTTCTTGTTGACCGGGACCACCAGCGGATGATCGACTTCCTGCAAATAGGTGTCGCTGATCGGCGTCTGGCCTTCCACTTCGCTGCGCGGGGTCGACAGGGTCGAGATAAACGAAATGCCTTCGCCCGGGCCCTTGACGTAGTCGTAACCCCACTTCCACTGATAACCGGTGACCTTGACGGTCAAATCGGCATTCGAGGTGTCTTTCATCGCGATCACGGTGCGGGTCGCGGGCAAGGCCATCAGCACCACAATCACCAGCGGAACCACGGTCCAGAGAATTTCAACCGTGGTGCTTTCGTGGAAGTGCGCAGCCTTGTAGCCTTTGGACTTGCGGTGCGCAAAAATCGAATAGAACATCACGCCGAACACGGCGATGAAGATCACCAGACAGATGAGCAACATCAGGGTGTGCAAGTCGTAAAGCTCATGGGCGATCGACGTCACCGGCGGCTGAAAATTCAGCTCGTTGACTGCCGGGCCGCCGGGACTGTCGCCGACGGCATGGGCCACGCCGCTCAGAAGCAGGCTGCTGGCTGCCAGTCCGCCCAACAGGGCTCGCTTGATTGATTTCATAGCTTCCTTACCCAAAATAACCATTCAAACTCGTGCTTCCAGAACCGCCAGGCTCAGGAACAGCGCCTGATCCACGCACGCAAGTCTTGCACGAATTGCGCCCGCCGGTCTTGCGCGAGATGTTGTCCAATCTCAACCGTTTTACCCGCCGCATGCAGTGTAATCGGTTCCAGCGGCATGCCGCGTGGCCGCCGATACCGCGCCCGGCTGCTATCTTGCTCACCCAGTTCAATCCGCACCCAGCGCGGGTTGAACTCGTACTGTGTCTTGTGCTGCGCCGACATTTGTTCGACGATAAGCCGATGCGGCTGCAAGCGAATATGCTCGTAATCCACGGCATGACGGGCATACACCACAAATGCGATGCCGACCGCCACCAGCTCCAGCGCGCTAAAAATCAGCACCATCCATGCGCCCGACAGTGCCACTACGGCCGCGACCGAAAAAGAAATCGTCGCGAGGAACAGGTAAAACCCCAGGAACTGCTGCGGTGTCACCGCGCAATTACGCTTTAGCAACCAGTCTTTCAAGACCGGCTCATCCTGTGATTCGCCCGGCTCCATCGCCGCTCTCCTGCACCTCCGGGTGCGACCTGAGCACTTACCCCCGCGTCTTCAACCGCCGCTGGAGCACTATGCGCGCACCCACTCCAGCAAAGGCCGAAAGCCCCGGCATTATAGGCGGGATGCCCAACCGCCACAAGCAATCCGGCCCCGGCAACCGCAGCCGCCCCCGAAACTTGCCGCACCTGACCCGCATCATAGGCCGCTTAATAGGCCGCTTAATAGGCCGCTCAATAAGCTGACTGACTGAGGCTCTGCCCCATGACCCGATTCATGAGCCGGCCCACCGAATCAGGCTATAGAATCAGGTCACTGCA
>NZ_JAMFRV010000427.1 GCF_026224925.1 Pseudomonas sp.
CCTTTCCGCCGCATGCCGTCTGAAACAAAAGGCAGCCGAAGCGGGCAAGGAGATCAGCGTTTGCGTCGTTGAAAAAGGCTCTGAAGTCGGGGCTCACATCTTGTCGGGTGCGGTGTTCGAACCCCGCGCGCTGAATGAGCTGTTCCCGGACTGGAAAGAACTCGGTGCCCCGCTGAACACCCCGGTTAAGCGCGACGATATCTTCGTGCTTAAAAGTGCCGACAGCGCCACCAAGGTGCCGAACCTGTTTGTGCCCAAGACCATGCACAACGAAGGCAACTACATTATCTCACTGGGTAACCTGTGCCGCTGGCTGGCAGTACAGGCAGAAAACCTCGGGGTGGAAATCTACCCAGGCTTTGCTGCCCAAGAAGCGCTGATCGACGACAAAGGCGCCGTTACCGGGATTCTCACTGGCGATTTAGGTGTCGACCGCGAAGGCCACCCTAAAGACAGCTTTACCCCCGGCATGGAGTTGCGCGGCAAGTACACGCTGTTCGCCGAAGGCTGCCGTGGACACATCGGCAAGCAACTGCTCAAGCGCTTCAATCTGGATACCGAAGCCGATGCCCAGCATTATGGCATCGGCCTGAAAGAGATCTGGGAAGTCGACCCCTCCAAACACGAGCCAGGCCTGGTGGTACACACCGCCGGCTGGCCGCTGGACGTGATGAGCAGCGAAAACACCGGTGGCTCCTTCCTTTATCACCTGGAAAACAATCAGGTCGTCGTCGGTTTGATCGTCGACCTGTCGTACAGCAACGCCTTTCTGTCGCCGTTCGATGAATTTCAGCGCCTCAAGCATCACCCGGTCATTAGTCAGTACCTGGAAGGCGGCAAGCGCATCAGCTATGGCGCCCGCGCCATCTGTAAAGGTGGCTTGAACTCGCTGCCGAAGATGGTCTTCCCAGGCGGTGCACTGATTGGTTGTGAGCTTGGCACGCTGAACTTCGCCAAGATCAAGGGCAGCCACACCGCGATGAAGTCCGGCATGCTCGCAGCAGACGCTGTTGCCGACGCGCTGTTCGCAGGCAACGAAGGCGGCGATGAGCTGCAAACGTACGTCGAGGCCTTCAAGGCAAGCTGGTTGTACGAAGAATTGTTCGCCAGCCGTAACTTCGGCCCGGCGCTGCACAAGTTTGGTCCGATCATGGGCGGCGCGTTCAACTTCGTCGATCAGAACCTGTTTGGCGGCAAAATCCCGCTAACCTTGCACGACACCAAACCAGATTACGCGTGCATGAAGCTCGCCGCTGATTCGAAAAAAATCAGCTACCCGAAACCGGATGGCAAACTCAGTTTCGACAAGCTCAGCTCGGTCTTCCTCTCCAGCACCAACCATGAAGAAGAACAGCCTTGCCACTTGAAGCTGACCGACCCAAGCATCCCGATCGGCACCAACTTGCCGCTGTATGACGAACCGGCACAGCGTTACTGCCCAGCAGGCGTGTACGAAGTGATTACTAAGGAAGACGGCGAGAAACGTTTCCAGATCAACGCGCAAAACTGCGTGCACTGCAAAACTTGCGATATCAAAGACCCGTCGCAGAACATTACCTGGGTGGCTCCGGAAGGCAGCGGCGGCCCGACTTACCCAAATATGTAAGCCGACTCTATAGGACCGAATTCATTCGGGAAGCGACTGGCACGGTTTGTCTGAGGGACCGAGCTGTTGCCTTCCCGAATGAATTCGGTCCCACAGGCATTAGGCTCCCTCGGGAGCCTTTTTTATGACCTTAAAAACGCACGCTGACGCCCTCCTCCCCCGGATTTCGCTCGAAATAGCGCTTATATTCGCGACTGAATTGCGACGTGCTTTGATACCCCACACGCATCGCCACTTGAGCAACGCCCACACCTTCGGCTACCAATATTTGTTGCGCTTTAAGCAAACGCAGGCGTTTCAAATACTGAACCGGCGACAACAAGGTGCTGCGTTTGAAGTGCTCATGAAAGGTTGAGGCGCTCATGTTCGCGCAACGGGCCAAGGTGTCGACGCTGAGCGGCTCGGCATAGTGTGTATGTAGATGGCTTAAAGAGGCCGCGACCCGTGCGAATTGCCCGTGCTGCTCGACCAATGCACGCAGCACCCCGGCTTGAGGCCCGCGCAACGCGGCATATAACACTTCACGCAACCGCGCCCGCCCCATGATCCGACACTCCTGCGGATCATGCAGGCAACGCAACAGACGCTCGACGCTTTCGCGCATCTCAGTGTCCAGCGCGACGGAGGTCATGGACTCCGGTGTCTGCGCTTGCACGCTCGGCCCCGGCACCAAGCCCATGGCCAGCACTAGCTCACCCAGCACAATCCGATCAATGTCGATGGACACGCCCAACAGCGGTTCTTCCGGCGAGGCGTAGGTTTCGTACTCAAATGGCACTGGCAGCGCTTGAATCAGGTAATGGCCAGCACCGTACTCCAGGGTTCGCTTACCCAAATAAGCTATTTTGCTGCCCTGAGCGATGATTACCAGACTAGGCTCATAAATCTGCGGGCAACGTGCGACATTTTTGTCCGCAGACCACACATTTACCTCGGGCAATAACGTCGGCAGCAAGCCGGTGCGGTAGGCGAGCGGCTGAAGCAGGGAAACCAGCGTGGCGTTAGCTTCGAGGTGACGGGTCAATAACATGGGGCGCAAGCTTCATGGAGAATAGATAGCCACATCATCGCAGATCCAACCAATGAATCAGCTATTTAGAGGTTATGCCGGAGGATTAGGCATGACAGGCGGAGGAATCGCCATAGCCGATCAAACCCTGCGCAGGGAAAATGGTCTGTGTCATTCCAGCCTACATTTTTGCGAGGTTCAACATGTTCAAAGCCATTGGTTACGCCGCTCAATCAGCGACCGCACCCCTAGCCCCCATGACGTTCGAACGCCGCACTCCTCGCGCCGATGACGTGGCCCTTGAGGTCCTGTTTTGCGGCGTGTGCCACTCTGACATTCACCAAGCACGCAACGAATGGGGCTTCGCCAGCTACCCATTGATGCCGGGCCATGAAATTGTCGGCAAAGTCACCTCTGTCGGCGCAGACGTCAGCAAATACAAAGTTGGCGACATCGTCGGCGTCGGCTGCCTGGTCGACTCCTGCCGCACCTGCGAAGCCTGTGAGGCGAATCTGGAGCAGTATTGCCTCGAAGGCCCGACCCAGACTTACGCTTCCCGCGACCGCGTTGATGGCACCCTGACCATGGGTGGCTATTCAAACGCTATGGTGGTCAGCGAGCGTTTCGTGGTCCGTATTCCAGAGAAATTGGACCTTGCCAGCGCAGCACCGATTCTGTGTGCAGGTATCACTACGTACTCGCCGCTGAAGCATTTCGGCGTCAAGCCGGGCGACAAGGTCGGCGTACTCGGCATGGGCGGCTTGGGCCACATGGGCATCAAGTTTGCCAAGGCCATGGGCGCAGAAGTCACCCTGTTCACCCGTTCGCAAGCCAAAGCTGAAGAAGGCCGTCGTCAAGGCGCGGACCATGTGATCGTCTCCACCAATGAGAACGAGATGAAGGACGCCGCTGGGCGTTTCGACTTCTTGCTGGACACCATTCCGGTGCAACACGATCTCAACCCGTACCTGAATACATTGCGTTTCGACGGTGTGCACATTCTCGTCGGTTTGATCGAGCCGATTGATCCGCCCGTTCACGCGTTTAATCTGGTGGCGAAACGTCGCGTGATCGCCGGTTCGATGATCGGCGGTTTGGCAGAAACCCAGGAAGTACTGGACTTCTGTGCTGAGCACGACATCACCTGTGACATCGAAATGCTCGACATCAACAACATCAACGAAGCCTTTGAGCGCGTGGTCAAGGGTGACGTGAAGTACCGCTTCGTGATTGACATGAAAACGTTGAAAGCCTGATCAGGGCCTTGCCCCTAACTCGGCCGAGAGTCGTGCCGCGGTCTTTTTGATCAGCGGTATCAGCTCGGCCATTTTCTCCAGGGGCATATACGGCAAGGTACTGGCGATGCTGATGCCAGCAACAATCAAGTTGCTGGCATCACGCACTGGCGCCGCCACGCAACGAATCGACGGTTCGTTGTCCTCAAGATCGAACGCATACCCCCCCGCCACATATTCCTGCATCCGCTGCAGAAACTGCTCCCACGATTGTTCCTGGTACTGCGGCCACAGCGTTGCTTTGCCATCGACCGGCAGACTGGTCTGGTACAGACGCTGCCACTCGTCCAGCGTGCAATCAATCATCAATGCCTTACCGATCCCTGTACGCGCCAACGGCATGCGATGACCAACCCGCGAACGCATTTCCGGGCCATTACGGCCGGGGTTCTTGTGCAGGTACAGCACTTCGTCGCCTTCACGAACCGCCAAATGCACGGTATCACCGGTCAGCGCCGACAATTCGTCCAGGTAAGGGCGCGCCAGTATCGCCAGCGGCACTTCTTCGCGCGCCTGGAAACCCAGCTCGATCAGCTTCGGCCCCAGCAGGTAACCCACTTGCGGCAACACCCGCAGGTAGCGCTCTTCCACCAGGCAACTGGCCAACCGATGAGTCGTGCTGCGCGTGGTGCCGATAATACGGGCGATTTCCTTGAGGTCCCGCGCGCCGCTGGCAACAGCCTGAACCACCCCGAGGCCGCGCAGCAATGTTTGCGTGCCCGTCGGCGCCGGCTCTTTGTCCTTCACTGCACTGTTCGCCGTGGCGATTGAATCATGTTGCATATCAATGCCTTATTAAATCAGAACGCGGGCGGCATTATCGCCGCCCGCTGGCAGCGGTTACAACTCGATGCGTTCCACCTTGCCCACCAGCAAAATGTACGAAAGCGCGCCGATCAATGCCAGCACGGCGACGTAAGTAATGGCCGGTGCAAATGAATCCCCGGTTGCCAGGAAGCCGATGACAATCGGCGTAGCAATCGCCGACAAGTTGCCAATGAAGTTGAAGGTGCCGCCGGTCAGGCC
>NZ_JAMFRV010000428.1 GCF_026224925.1 Pseudomonas sp.
CCAGCCCCAGGCCCGAGCCGCCGAAGCGACGTGAGGTCGAGGCTTCGGCCTGATTAAAGCCTTCAAAGATGTGCGCTACTTGCTCGAGGCTGATCCCGATGCCACTGTCCGTCACGGCAATCCGTATGAGGACCTTGGAATCCGTACGTTCCAAGAGCTCAAGACTGACGATGACTTGCCCTTTCAAGGTGAATTTAAGGGCGTTGCCGGCGAGATTGATTAATACCTGCTGCAATCGCAGCCGGTCGCCAATCAGACCACTGGGGAGGGCTGGGTCCAGATCAAACAACACTTCGATATCCTTCTGGCCCTGATTGCCGGCCAGTACGACACCAAGGTCTTGCATCAACGGTTCAAAGTCGAAGGGATGCAGATCCAGCTGTAGCTTGCCAACCTCGATCTTTGAATAGTCGAGAATGTCATTGAGCAGACCCAGCAACGATTGGGCGGCCGTCTGGGCCTTGCTCACGTAATCACGCTGCCGCACATTAAGCGGTGTGAACTGTACCAGATGCAGCATTCCCAGCACCGCGTTCATGGGGGTTCGGATTTCATGGCTCATGTTCGCAAGAAAGGATGACTTGGCAGCATTCGCCGCGTCGGCTTGCTCCTTGGCATGGCGCAGGCTCACTTCCATCTCATGCTGGGCTGTCACGTCATGATTGATACCTGTCATGAGGACCGGTGTACCGCTTGCATCACGTTCGACCCGAACTCGTGTTTCTATTTGACGTATTCGCCCGTCGGGAAGTACGACGCGGAACGATGGCAGACGCTTTTCGCGATCAGCTATCACGGCGTCGAGCGCAGTCATGACGATATCCTGGTCATCCGAATGCAACCGTGAGCGCCAGTGCTCGAAGTTCAGGTCATTGTCGAACAACGCCTGTGAGTACCCATAGATCTCGAACATACGATCATTCCAATGCAACGTCCCATCGCAAAGGTTCCACGACCAAATGCCGAGCTCGGCGATATCGGCGGCCAACAGGAGGTGGTCACGCGTAGCGGCAAGATCGCTACGGTGTTTCTTCTGTTCGGTGATATCGGTCATGACGCTGACAAAGCAACGTTCACCGCTGCCCTTCATTGAGCTGGTGGAGACGTGGACCGCAAAAGTCGACCCATTCTTGCGCAAGCCAGTCAACTCCACGCTACTACCGATTTCAGTGAAACCCTCCTGCGAAAACTGTGCGGTGTAATCGTTGTACGCGTCGATGTGAATGTCTGGCACAAGCGTCCTGACATTGCGCCCGAGTATCTCTTGCGTGTCGTAGCCGAACTCCCGTTGGCCTGCACGGTTGAGCGATCGTACCTTGCCTCTGCCATCGACCGTAATAATGGGGTTGGCCGCTGTCTCCAGGATCGCCCGCGTGGTTTCCAGGCTCGCGGCAAGCTCTTTTTCTGTTTTGCTTTGCAGGGCGATCTGGCGAGTCAGGCGCAGACCGAAAAACACCAGCACGCACACCAGCAAACCAACCCCCGCGGCATGCCACAGCGTATCCGACCACCAGGCGGCCAGGTTTTCATCCCGCGAGAGCGCTGCCGCGACGAACAGCGGATAGTCATGCAGACTTCGGAAACTATTAAGACGAAGCACGCCGTCCTGAGCCGATACAGTGGAAAATGAACCGGACGCTCCCTGCAAGGTGTGCTCATGAAACAGCCTGGTGTTTAAAATGTCTGCGCCGACGAATCGTTCTTCGAATGGACGCCGCCCCGCCATGATGCCTGAGTCATAAGCCAGCACAACGGCCCCTTCTTGCCCGATGCCAAGGCCATTATAAAACTGCAGGAAAAAGTCAATATCGATAGTGGCGGAAGCGACACCGGCAAAGCTGCCGTCTGGATTGTCAATGCGCCGCGACACCGGAATAACCCACCTCCCAGTCGACCGACTGCGCAGCGGCGGTGATATATGCAGGCCTCGGTCAGCGTGATCTCGATGAAAGATGAAATACTCACGATCAGAGTTGTTATAGCTGCGCAAAGACCCAGGTAGTGCTCGGGTGATTAATATGCCGTTGCTGTCGAACAAATAGAGGCCATCGAGTTGCGCGAGCTCGTTGAGCCGTTCGCTGAAAGCCCGGTGCAACCGTTCCAATGAGGCCGGGGCGGTGCCATCGTGTTCGACGCGCTCGACAATCCCGCTCAGTACAATGTCGGCTTCCTTGAGCGTGTCGTCGGCGTGTTGAGACATCGCGCGCGCCAGATTTTCGGTGGCGGTCGTCATCTCGCTCAGTTGAACCGTGCGAGCGGTAAAACTGCGCCAAGTGTCGGAGCCCAGGAGAATCGCGCACATGATGAAAATGAATAGCGTAATTCGGGAGGTGAGCGAAAACCGGTATGCCACGTTTGCGTTCCCGAGAGGTCAATCGGCCATTGATAGGGCAGTCTGTATTAAACGTAGTAGTGCAGCAACTTGTCCTTTGAGAGGCAACGCGCCTGGTGGTGGCCGGCTACCGGCGAACACGTTCGGACAGTATTGAAGGACCCCTCAAATACCTGGCTCAACCTCGCCGTAAACAACGATGAAATCTACCACTCACAAGAATCGTCTAAGCTTCGTCATGCTTACAATAATCTTACAAACCATTTAACATAAATTTCACAAAAACCAACCAACGGAACCTCAATGTAAAGAGTATGCAAATTCTGTTGGGACGACCATTCTTAGCTGTACCCTAACGTACTAATTATCAAATATTACAGGCCGCCCCTATGACCCGCTTGTTTTGGAAGTTGATTCCAAAGGTGCAGCGAGAAATGTTGCTCGAGCGACTTTCGGTGGTTGATCGGCAGGTCGTGGATAAGGCGCTGTCGGGAAGAGTCCGCTTTCCGCAGGTCTTCGACGAGCTCGAGTGCGTTTTCATACATGTCCCGAAATGCGCAGGCAGCAGCGTTGCCATGTCGCTTTTTGGCGACACGCCCACCGGCCATCTACCGCTGTATTGGTATGAGAAAGAATTCTCCGACCGCTACGCACACTATTTTAAGTTTGGCTTTGTACGCGATCCATTACAACGCGCATGGTCGGCCTATAACTACTTATTGCAGAACACCCAGCGGCGAGATAGAGCGGCGTGCGAGTTAGTTAACAAATACTCAAGTTTCGATGCGTTTATCGATAACTGGTTGCACCCGGAAAATATTACAAAGCAGATACACTTCGTGCCACAACATCGCTTTCTGGAAAACTCGATGGGTTCAATAGATGTCGATTTCATTGGGCGGCAAGAAAGCCTTATTTCCGATTTCCTGACGCTGTGCAGACACCTCAATGTCAAAGCCGAACTCCAGCACATCAACCGTACCCCGCGGCAGGGTGACGAGAACCGTAACATCTGTTCCGCCGCAACCCGGCGCAAAGTACGCGAGGTCTATGCCCGTGATTACGAACTCTTTGCCTATGACTAACGCACGCCCCCTCATCATTGCGCCGACGCTGGCTGTTGATCAGGCATCGCGCGCGGCCATGAAGCAACAACGCGCCTGCTGCGTTTGGTTTACCGGTTTGTCAGGGGCCGGCAAATCGACCTTGGGCAATCAGCTGGACCAAGCCCTACAAGCACAGGGCATGCACAGCTACTTGCTGGATGGCGATTGCTTACGCCAAGGTCTTTGCCGGGATTTGGGCATGACCGACAGTGACCGCCACGAGAACGTAAGGCGAATCGCCGAAGTCGCGAAACTAATGGTCGATGCGGGCTTGATCGTTATCGTGTCGGCCATCTCGCCGTTTCGTGCAGATCGTGACGCCGGCCGACAGGGCTTCGCCGACGATGAGTTCATTGAAGTTCACGTCAGCACGCCGCTGGCGGAATGCGTCCGGCGCGATGCAAAAGGTCTGTATCGCGCGGTGAAAGAAGGACGAATCACAAACTTTACCGGGATCGACAGCCCTTACGAGGTGCCGTTGAAGCCGGAGTATGTGATTGATACCAGTTCGAGCGACTGCGAAGCGTTTATTAACGGTTTGGTATGGCGGCTAGGTGAAGATCAGGCCTACACCGCGTGATTCCCTTCGCGAGCAAGCTCGCTCCCACCGAATCTTGTGTTTGCTGCGCGACAGCGCGGCGTCGAAGACGGGGCCCAATCTCCCACAAAAATCAAAAGCCTTCCCCTGTTAATACCCGACCAAAAACCGCACGGTCAATGTTCGCCCCGCTCAAGATCACGGCGACTTTCTGCCCTTTTTGCCTATCCTGCTCTTTCACCAATGCCGCCAACCCCGCAGCCCCAGCGCCTTCGGCCGTATTGTGGGTGTCTTCGTGGAAGATGCGGATGGCGCTGGCGATGTCATGTTCGCTGACCCGTACGATTCGTGCTGCACCGTTGCGGATGATTTCGAACGCTTCTGGCAGGGGCATACGGCACGCCATACCGTCGGCAAAGGTGTTGGCGGTTTCAGTGGTGATGATTTTGCCTTGCTCGACGCTTTGGGCGATAGCGTCGGCGTGTTCAGAAACGACACCAACGATCTCGGTTTTCAAGCCCAATAGATCCCGGGTTTGAATCAGACCGCAAATGCCTGAACCCATCCCGATGGGCACATACACAGTCTTCAAATCGGACACCGCTTCCAGCAATTCCAAGGCGTAGGTCGCGACGCCCAAGATCAAGTCAGGGTGAAACGCAGGAACGCTTTCATAACCATGCTGCTCAGCTTGACGTGCGGCTTCGGTGCGGGCTTCGTCGAAGTCCTGGCCGTATTCAATCAACTGCGCGCCCATGGCTCGCATCGCGGCGTTTTTTTCTTGGGAGTTACCGAGCGGCACGACAATGATGATGGGCAAACCGGCGTTTCGGGCTGCCGTCGCCAGACTTTGCCCATGATTGCCGCGAGTCGCGGTTACCAGCCCTGCCACACCCGGCTTGCGTTTGAGCAGGCCCTGAACGTAGAGCATGCCGCCCCGCACTTTGAAAGCGCCGGTCGGTGCATGGTTTTCGTGTTTGACCCACACCTCGCAGCCCAAACGCTCGGCCAAGCGCGGCCACGCGTATTGCGCGGTCGCTGGAATCAGTGGGCGAATGGTCTGTGCGGCTTGGCGCAACGAGTTCAGGTCAAACATAAAGCACCGTGAGGTTGGTGGGTTTGACCTGATCTTAGGCTCAGAGCATTGTATGGGTTAAACCTTATATTGCATGAGCAACAATAAATGTGGACGCCGACCCTCGTTGATTCTGGCCAGCCAAAATACCTGGCTTTGGTTGAGGCCATTACCCAAGCCATAGAAAGTGGCGAGCTGAAAGTCGGCGAAAGATTGCCACCGCAGCGGCGTCTGGCGTGGAATTTGGGGCTGAATCCAAGTACCACGATGCAGGCCTATCGCGAGGCGGCGCGTCGGCATTTGGTGTCGGGTGAAGTAGGAAGAGGCACTTACGTATTGGCCGGGAGTAAAGAGGCGACGCTGTTTCGCCTCAAGCAGCCTAGCGAACGCTCGTCCGTGATTGATCTGTCCACCAACGTGCCCGTCACTAACGAGAACAGTCAGGACGAAATGGCGGCTCTTTCCACTCTCATGAGCGGCGGACACGCGCAGCGCTTACAAAACTACCTCAGCGCAGACGATTTGGCATTCGGCCGGGCTCAAGGCGCGGCGTGGTTGAACGCTAGAGGCCTGAACCTACCGCCGGAAAACGTCATGCTTTGCAACGGTGCCCAGCATGGGTTGTTCATGGCGTTGCTGTCGCTATGTCAGCCCGGGGACCCGGTTTTGGTAGAAGCCTTTACGGCGCCCGGGATCAAGGCAGCCGGTCGGCAATTGCGTTTACCGCTGCATGGTATTGCGTTGGATCGCCACGGCATCATCCCCGACGAATTCGACCGCATGGCACGTGCCACGGGGGCGAAAGTGGTAGTGCTGACGCCGGTTCTGCAAAACCCGACCTCGACCATCATGTCGCCCCAACGCCAACTGGAAATTGCTGAGATCGCTCGTCAGCACGACCTGTTGATTATTGAAGACGATGTGTATGGCGCGCTGACGTCCACGCCGCCGCTGACTCGACTGTTGAGCAAGCACGGCCTGTTGGTCACCAGCCTGTCAAAAACCGTTGCACCCGGTTTGCGCGTTGGCTGGATCGCTGGCGACCCTTCGGTACTTGAACTGATCGACCCTCACGCCCAAGCCACACATTGGGGTATTTCACCGCTTTGTCTGACCATTGCCAGCCAGTGGATAAGTGACGGCACCGCGCAGCGTCGTTTGACCTGGCAGACAGAAGAAACCACTCAACGTTGGCGTTTAGCGAAAAAGATCCTCGGGGCAGCGCTGTACCAATCAGACAGCCCCTCGCCCCACGTTTGGATCACTAGCGACATATCGTCCATGGCGCTGGCTCATGCGTGCCGAGCAGAGCAGGTTGATGTGGTACCCGCCGAGGTATTCGCGGTCAGACAGAGTGACGTCCACGCCATCCGCATCAGTTTGTGCGCTGCCCGCGACAGAACACAGCTGAAGATTGCGCTGGAACGGGTAGCCGGGATTATTGCAAAAACGCCTACTCAATAAACGGTGTGGGTTTTCAAATCGCCTTCGTGCGCGGCCAAAAACACCGGTACGGATTCACGTAAATACTCAACCCAGGTCTTGATTTTCGCATCCAGAAACTGCCGCGACGGGTAGACCGCGTAGAGGTTGATCTCCTGCAATCGATGACGCGGCAGGATCCTGACCAGTGTGCCGTTGCGTAAGCCTTCAATAGCCGAAGAGATCGGTTGAACACCAATGCCCATGCCGCTTTGGATGGCCACCGTCATGGCGTCGGCGGTATTCACGTGAAAGGGGAATCGTGTAACGATCACGATTTCCTCGCCGTTCGGGCCATCGAAAATGAGCTTCTCTTGAGGAATTGCCGCGTTGACGATGCGCAAGCAATCATGGTCCGGTAACTCAGCTGGCGTGGTTGGCTGACCGTGCTTTTTGATGTAACCGGGAGAGGCGCACAGGATGTTGTAGGTGATGCCAAGCCGCTGCGAGATGAATCCGGAATCGGGAAGCTCGCTGGCGATTAGAATTGACACGTCGTAGCCCTCCTCCAGCAAATCGGGGAGTTTGTTAGAGAGCGTCAGATCGAACGTCACTTCGGGATGAGTTTCACGATAACGCGCGATGGCGGCGATCACGTAGTGAGTCCCAATACCCGACATCGCATGCACTTTCAAATTACCGGCAGGTTTGGCCTGGGCGACGCCCGCTTCGGTTTCTGCTTCCAGTATGTCTTCGAGAATGCGCTCACACCGCGCTAAATAGCGCTTGCCGGCTTCCGTCAGCGCAATGCGCCGCGTGGTTCGGTTTAATAGGCGGGTATGAAGGTGAGCCTCCAACTGGGAAACGGCCTTGGAGACATTGGCCGTTGTTTTATCCATGAGCTCAGCGGCTGCAGTAAAACTGCCTGTCTGTGCAACCAGGCTGAAAGCGCGCATATTTTGAAAGGTGTCCATCGGTATTCCATCAGTCGAACGCAGGAAAATGTTACCTGATGCGACAGGATTTCACACTGATACCTAAGGCTTAGCCGTGTGAAAAAAACCACGACGCGAACCAACTGTAGGAGCCAACTTGTTGGCGAGAAGTCGCGTGCGTCGTTTCAGTTACGCCGCCTCGCCAACAAGTTGTCTCCTACAGGCAATAATTACTGCCCCGCGCCAGTCATCTCGGAGAACTTGCCCGCGACCAAGCTGACGAACTGTATGCCGGTCATTTTCTGGCCGTTGAAGTCTGCAATGCCGTTGGCGTAGTGCAAGTTGGAGACGACGTTGTCACCTTCGACCGTAGCCAGCTGTGAAATGACAGCCAAGGCGCCAACGGTTTCACTGGCGCCTTGGGCTTGCTGCTCGATGACTTTAGGATCGGTCTGACCTTCAACGCTGGCTACCTGAGTAGCAAGATCCTTGACCATCGGTTTGGACACCAACAGCTTGGCATCGAGCTGGGTGAGCATTTTGTTGACCACGTCCGGAAGAGGCTGATCAAGTGCGCCAGGGTTGTTCAGGTCCATAGCGACGCTGAAATGGCTTTCACCGTTAGCTGTTTTGAGCGAGAGCTTTTCCAGTTCGATGTGCGGTTTGGCGGCCAACATTTTTGCTAAACCGGCGTTGATCTGGGCCTGGTCGGCGTCGCTCAATTGCAACTTCAACGGTTGTCCGGCCAAGGCAGCAGCTTGTTGTTGCGGCTGAACTTTCTGCTGGTAAATGGTGTACAGCGACTGGGTAGACGCAACGTCGAAATTGCTGAGTTTCCACAGCATTTGCGCAGCACCAATGTCTTTGCCGCCGTAGTTGATCATGTCGATGTCATAGGACACCTGCGCCGAAAGATTACCGCCCTCTTCCTGAACCAGGCTGGTGTTGACGAAGTCCTTGAGCGAGACCGGTGGTTTATCGGCAACCTGGAAGTCTGATTTGGCGATTTTAAAGTCGCTGTGGCCCAAGTAAAACCCTGAAGCACCTTTAGTGCCGCCGGTGTTAAAACTCAGGTTATGCACGGCGAAACTGATCAACCCCTGCTCAGAAGGTACTTTGGCCTGTAGGTCTTCGAGCGCACCCACCACCCTGATTTTTTCGGCGTTGGCACTGGCTTGTACTCCAAGATTGACCCCAGAGAACTTGAACGCGCCATTCGCTGATTCAATGTTTAGCGGCAACAACTCAAGCGTGCCGTTGGTAGAGCGGTCGTAACCGATATTGGTGTGCCCCTTGAGCGGTGCCGCACCGTTGGTCATCGCAAACCATTTTTCGGTAACTGCGTTTTTCTCGATTTGATAGTTGCTGGCGGCCATGACCGGTACCAGGTTCAAGGTCTTCAAGCGGGACCATGGCAACGGGCCGTGTTCGACGTTATCGACAAACAGCAGCTCAAGGTTCTCGTTACCCTTGCCCAGCTTTGCGCTTTTGATAGTGACCCGATAATGCGCAGTGCTGTTGAACACGTGGCGATCGAGGGACACCAGTTCCAGCGTGATGCTGCCGTCAAAACCGTTTAGAGACGATTTGATCTGACGATTGGCATCGTCGATTGCGGTGTGCAAAACGCCTTCGAGCTGAGTGCCGGTGTACCACGCGCCGGCAGAACTCAATGCAGCGACTGCTATAACGACGCCCACTGCAACCTTTACTGATGTTTTCATCTCTCGCCTACCCGCTTGGCTATCCATAAGCGCGCCAGATTATCATCCGCAGCTAGCCACGGTCTTCCCTCTGACGGTAGGCTGATGTTCGGATTTGAAAACGGGATCAGATGAAATGACTCAGCAGTTCAAAGAATTCGGCCCCATCAAGGCCGTTATTTTCGATATGGATGGCTTGTTGTTGGATACCGAGGGGATCTACACCGAAGTCACTAATATGATTACAAGCCGTTACGGCCGCACCTTCGACTGGGCGATCAAACAAAACACGATTGGTCGCGGAGCCCGGGATTTCGCGGGCTATGTGATTGGTGCGCTGGAGTTGCCGCTGTCTATCGACGAGTTTTTGACAATCCGAGAACCCTTGCTGGACGAACGCTTTCCGCGCTCCGTGGCAATGCCCGGCGCCGAGGCGTTAGTGCGCCACTTGGCCGCGAACAATATCCCAATTGCGGTGGGCACTAGTTCTTCGATTCACTACTTTAACGCCAAAACCACGCTGCACCGCGCCTGGTTTGAGCTGTTCAAAACCGTCGTTACTGCCGATGACCCGGAGGTTGGTGCGGCCAAACCTGCGCCCGACATCTTTTTGGTGGCTGCCCGCCGACTGGGCGTTGATCCAAAGGATTGCCTAGTGTTCGAAGACTCGCCGTTTGGCGTGACTGCGGCCAAAGCTGCGGGGATGTTCGCGGTAGCGGTGCCAGACTCACACATGCCGATCGAACAGTACGAGCATGCCGATCTGTGTTTGACCTCGCTGGAGGAGTTTGCGTTGGAAGCGTGGGGGTTGCCTGGGCTCTAAGGTGCTCTCAAATTGATGAGCCCCCCTACAAGAGATTGGCCTTCAGATCGACACCCAACGCCTCGGCGAACGCCTTTACCAACGGGCTTCGCGGGGCGTTGTGACGCAGGATCAGATTGAACGGCGTCACGATGTTGATCACATCCGGACGCAACGCGCGTAGCGTGCCTTCGCGTACCTGGGCAGCGGCGTAATGCTGCGGGAGGAAGCCAACAAAGCGCCCGGTGAGAATCAGCATGGCCACGGCCTCAACCTGGGACGCCGATGCGCTGAAGCTGTCGTAATCGACGAAGTCAGACTTGGCGCCGTGGACCGCATACCGATGATTGACTACTTGCTGACCGCGCAGCACATCTGCGCTGAGATCACTCTCATTCGCCAAAAACAATTCGTGGCCGACAGCGCAATAGGCTTCCGAAAGCTCGTCATATAATGCGAAGTAGTCGAACTCTTCACGCTTTTGATAAACCGGTACGACGCCCATAATTAACCGGCCTTCCACAATGCCTCGCTCGATTTCATCGAGTTGAGCGGCGTGCAGGCGCAACCTTACTTTGGGCGCTTCATCATTTAATGTACGCAGGGCTTTAACTAACGGCGAATTAATATCGGTGACCGTATTATCGATAACACCAATCGTTAAATCGCCGATCAGTTCGTTTTGCGCAGAGTTGAGTTTGTCGCGAAAACTGTCCACGGACGCGAACAGATCAATCGACGCCCGGTACACCTGTTTGCCTTCTTCAGTCAGGCAAAAGCCCTCGCGACCACGGGTACACAGGCGCATACCGATACGAATTTCTAGGTCAGAGATTTGTTTGCTGATGGCTGCAAGGCCCACATTCAGCTCGTTTTGTGCTGCACTGAATCCTCCCGCTTCAACCACCGCCTTGAATACCCGAAGCAGCTTGAAGTCCAGACCACTGAGGGTCAACGGCGCACGGCTACCCGGTTTTGGCGGCAAGTTTCCAGAAGTGGAAAGTGGGGTTTCCATAATACTTATTGACCTCACTCACACTATTCAACAGGCTGCGCGCAACAAGATATATATAGCCGACGCGTAATAATGACCCCATATAACCGCGATTGGCAACCTAGAATTTCCCCGTCCGATTGACGCCAAACTGCTGATTTCAAGCAACTAAATTCCTGACAGTTCGATCAGGACTTCAGAATAAATTCCGTGCTTTCGAAGAAGGAAAAAAAGTAATGACTCAAGCAACCGATCGCCTATGGGGCGCACGCTTCAAGAGCGGCCCATCCGAAGCCCTGGCGGCGCTTTCACGTTGCCCTGAGCGTTATTTTCGACTGACACCTTACGATTTGGCTGGCTCCCGCGCCCATGCCCGCGAACTACAACGGGCTGGTTTGCTCGACGAATACGAAACACTGCAAACCGTCGAAGCACTGGACCGTATCGGCGATGACTTCCGTGAAGGTCGAATCCATCCGACACCCGATGATGAAGACGTCCATACGTTCATCGAGCGCATGCTGACTGAGCGCTTGGGCTCGTTGGGTGGCAAGCTGCGCGCCGGTCGCTCGCGTAACGACCAAACCGCCAACGACCTGCGCCTGTTCCTGCGCGATCACGCACGCACCATCGCGGTTGAGGTGCTGGCTCTGCAAGACGCGCTGGTGGAGCAAGCCGAACAGCATATCGAATCTATCTGCCCCGGCTTTACCCACCTGCAACAGGCGCAGCCGATTGTCTTCGCTCACCATTTGCTCGCTCACGCACAATCTTTCCTCCGCGACGTGCAGCGGTTGGTGGACTGGGACGTGCGTACCGCGTATTCGCCATTAGGCGCGGCGGCCATGGCCGGTTCGGCTATTGCGCATCATCCAGAACTTTCCGCCAAGGAAATGGGCTACACCGGGCCGTGCGAAAACTCCATTGATGCGGTCGCGAGTCGCGACCACGTTGCAGAGTTTCTGTTTGTTTCCAGCATGCTGGGAGTCAACATTTCGCGCTTGGCAGAAGAGTTCTGCTTGTGGTCGTCGCGCCAGTTTCGCTGGGTAGAACTTGATGACGCGTATGCCACGGGCAGCTCGATCATGCCGCAGAAGAAAAACCCTGATATCGCCGAATTGGCTCGGGGTAAAGCCGGTCGGTTGATCGGCAACCTCACCGGGCTGCTCTCAACCCTTAAATCGCTACCACTGTCTTACAACCGCGATTTGAGTGAAGACAAAAACAGCGTGCTCGACACCGTTGACACCTTGCTGCTGGTCTTGCCTGCCATGGCCGGTATGGCCGCAACCATGAAGGTTCGCGTTGAAGAGTTGCGTCGTCAGGCGCCGCTCGGCTTTACCCTAGCGACCGAAGTCGCCGATTGGTTGGCTGTGCGCGGCGTACCGTTTAAAGAGGCGCACGAAATTACCGGTGCGTTGGTGCAGGTCTGTGAGACACACGAGATTGAACTGTGGGAAGCGACACCGGCGATGCTTGCGCAAGTTGATGTGCGCCTGACGCCCGAGGTGCGTGAATGCCTGACCCTCGAGGCTGCCATTGCGGCGCGCAGTGGGTGGGGCGGAACTGCGCCAGAGCAAGTTCGGCTGCAGATCGTGCGCTTGAAAACGGCCTTGGCCGGTCAGGCTCAATGGGCGCAAACCTATAACGGGTTTCGTATTTAACCCAGGGATTACGCGTCATTCGGAGATACACCATGAGCCAGACTCAGGCAGAGCGCTTGCAAGCCGAGCGCAAGAAAACCGAGAACCAGTTCGATATCACGCAGTACGAGCATGTGCCCCGACGTTATTACGGCAGGATCTTCTTCGCCACGCTGATCGTGGTCGCGTTGATCGGCTTGGTACGAGCGTTCGCCATGGGCCAGATCGAATGGTCTTACATCGGGCAGTTCCTGACGTCGAAAGCCATCATGTTCGGCCTGTTCAATACCATCGTCATGGCGGTTTTGGCGATGGCGCTGGGCGTGCTCTTCGGTGTCATCACCGCGATCATGCGCATGTCACCGAACCCGGTGCTTCGCTACGTCGCGATCACCTACACCTGGCTGTTTCGCGGTACGCCGCTGATTCTGCAGTTGCTGTTGTGGTTCAACCTCGCGCTGATTTTCCCGGTGATCAGTATCCCTGGGCTGTTTCAGCTGGACACGGTCAGCCTGATGACGCCTTTCGTTGCAGCTCTGCTGGGCTTAAGCATCAACCAAGGCGCGTATACCGCTGAGGTGGTTCGCGCGGGCCTGTTGTCGGTGGACACCGGTCAATATGAAGCCGCCAAGTCCATCGGCATGCCGCGCTTGCAAGCGCTGCGCCGGGTGATCCTGCCGCAAGCCATGCGCGTGATTATTCCGCCAGTGGGAAATGAGTTCATTAGCATGGTGAAGATGACCAGTCTGGCGAGCGTCATTCAATACTCCGAGCTGCTCTACAACGCGCAGACCATTTATTACGCTAACGCGCGGGTGATGGAACTACTGATCGTTGCCGGGATTTGGTACTTGGCAGTGGTTACCGTTCTTTCCTTCGGTCAAAGCCGCCTCGAACTGCGTTTTGCACGCGGCGCCGGCAAGCGCTCGTAAGACTGCCCTGGAGATTTGCACATGAGAAGCATCGTCAAGGCCGTCAGCCTGAACAAGTACTACGACAGTTTTCACGCCCTGCAGGATGTCAGCCTGGAAGTCGAACAAGGTGAAGTACTGTGCGTTATCGGGCCCTCCGGCTCCGGCAAAAGTACCTTGCTGCGTTGCGTTAATCAGCTGGAAAAAATCGACAAGGGCGGCTTGTGGGTCGATGGCGAATTAGTCGGTTACCGCATCGTCGGCAACAAGCTGCATGAGCTGACAGAAGCGCAAATCGCTCGCCAACGCTTGGCGACCGGCATGGTGTTTCAACGCTTCAACCTATTTCCGCACATGACAGTTTTGCAGAACATTATCGAAGGGCCGTGTCAGGTGCTCAAGCGCTCGCCCAAAGAAGCCACTGAAGAGGCGGTCGAATTGCTGGCCCGCGTGGGCTTGGCCGACAAGCGCAATTCATACCCGGTCGAGCTTTCCGGCGGACAGCAGCAACGTGTCGCTATTGCCCGTGCACTGGCCATGCGCCCGAAACTGATGCTGTTCGATGAACCCACTTCTGCCCTCGACCCTGAGTTGGTCGGCGAAGTGTTGTCGGTGATGCGCGACCTCGCTCACACCGGCATGACGATGATTGTTGTGACCCATGAATTGGGCTTCGCTCGCGAGGTTTCCAATCGCATGGTGTTCATGGATTCCGGCCAGATTGTGGAAGCCGGCAGCCCCGAAGAAATTCTAATAAACCCACAAAATCCACGCACTCAAAGCTTCATCTCTGCCGTTCGAACCTAAATTACAACTCAAAATGAGAACGACTTCATGAAGAACCTCATCATTCCTACCGTACTTGCCGCGCTGATGGCTTCGACCTCTGCCTGGGCTGCAACACCCGTTGAATTGCCAGCAGCAATCAAAGCAAAAGGCGAGCTGGTCGTAGCGATCATGCCGAACTATCCACCGATGGACTTCAAAGACCCTGCCACCAACACGCTGACCGGCATCGATTACGACTTGGGCAACGCCTTGGCCGAGCGTTTGGGCGTGAAAATCCAGTGGCAGGAAACGGCGTTTGAACAGATGGTCAGCGGCTTGGTCACCAAACGTGTTGATCTGGTGTTGTCGGGCATGACTGATACCGCAGAGCGGCAGAAGTCGGTGACCTTTATCGACTACTTCACCAGCGGTCCGCAGTTCTACACCTTGAGCAAACGTGATGACATCAAAGACATCACCGACCTCTGCGGCAAAAAAGTCGGCACCAGCCGCCGCACCACATGGCCTGCTGAAGCTGCCGCGTGGAGCAAGGCCAACTGTGAAGCAAATGGCAAGCCTGCGCTAATTGTGCTGGGCTCAGAAGGCTCGGCCGATGCCCGTGCGCAACTGCGCCAAGGTCGTCTGGACGCCGCCATGCAAGGCAGCGAGACCATTCCGTACCTGATGTCGCAGGAGAAAGACACCTACAAGCCACTGGGCTCGGCCATCTCCAAACAATTCACCGGCCTGGGCATCAACAAGGCCAATCCTGAGCTGGTGACAGCCGTGACAGCGACACTGCAAAGCATGGTTGACGATGGCAGTTACGGGGCGATCTTGAAGAAGTGGAATTTGGAATCGGGTGCCGTGCAAAAGATCGAGGTCAATAAGGGTCAGTGATCCGCGTTGGGCCTATCTCATCCGCCGACGACCTAGAACAATAAGGACATTAGAAAAGCCGTGGCAACTTACTCGCTCGTGATCCGCCGCCTGATGATCTGCTCGCTGACGATCGTCGTCAGCCGTGCGATCACCAGTCCTTTGCTGACGTTGTTTCTGAGCAGACGACTGGGGCTGAACCAACAGGACGTTGGTCTGCTGCTGGGGATTGCGGTGTTTATCGCCACGCTGCTTGGGTTGTATGGCGGTTACGTCATCGACCGCCTGGAAAAGCGCAAATTGCTGATTCTGGCAATGCTCTCCAGCTCGGTCGGTTTCGTACTTCTGACCTTTGCGCACAACGTTTACCTGACTACATTGACGCTAGTGATCACTGAAGCGGCATCTGCACTGTTTCTGATTGGCTCTAAGGCGATGATCAGTGAAAATTTGCCGGTCGGGCAGCGCGCCAAGGTGTTTTCCCTGCGCTACACGTTGACCAATATCGGTTACGCGACTGGGCCTATGCTTGGCGTATTGATCGCTGGGCAGCTGCCGTTGGCGCCATTTCTGATCGCGAGCGGTATTGCGTTTAGCAGCGTGTTCTTGATGATTGGTATCGCGCCCACTCGACGTGCGGATGACAGCAAGCCATTAAGTTTTTTTAACACCCTCGCGACCCTTAGAAGTGATCGCACGCTCATCATGTTTACCTGCGGGAGCCTGCTGAGCACCATCGTCCACGGGCGCTACACCTTATATATGTCGCAGTATCTGCTGGTTATGTACAAGCCAGACCAGGCGCTGAATATTATGTCGGCAGTGCTCGCCTGCAACGCGGCCACTGTGATCTTGATGCAATATCAGATCGGGCGTTTCCTCAAGCGCGAGCAATTACGCTACTGGATCTGCTTGGGGACG
>NZ_JAMFRV010000429.1 GCF_026224925.1 Pseudomonas sp.
CCACACCCGCGTTGTTGATGACCACATCGACGACACCGAACGCTTGCTGAGCCAGGTCGAAGGCCGCCTCAACACTCGCGCGCGAGGTGACATCAAGGGCAACTGCAATCACCTCGCCACCTTGGCTGCGCAGTTGATCAGCCAGCGCCTGCAAACGCTCCACGCGGCGTGCGGCGATCACCACCTTGGCACCGGCACCACTGACCACATGCGCAAAGTGCTCACCCAGCCCGCTGGAAGCACCGGTCACCAGTACCACCTTGCCCTTCAACGAAAACAGAGTATTCATCACAACACCTCAAACAGGCCGGCGGCACCCATACCGCCGCCGACGCACATAGTGACCACGACATACTTCACGCCGCGACGCTTCCCTTCCAACAGTGCATGCCCAACCATCCGGGCACCACTCATTCCATAAGGATGCCCAATGGCGATGGCACCACCGTTTACATTGAGCCTGTCGTTGGGAATGCCCAGTTTGTCCCGGCAGTAAATGACCTGGCAGGCAAACGCTTCGTTGAGCTCCCACAGACCGATGTCATCGACCCGCAACCCATGCTGCTTGAGCAGTTTTGGCACGGCCAGCACCGGCCCAATGCCCATTTCCTCAGGAGCAAGGCCGGCTACAGCGATGCCTCGATACATCCCTATGGGTTCCAGATTGCGTTGCTGCGCCAATCGTCCGTCCATCAACACGCAGGCGCTGGCCCCATCGGACAGTTGGCTGGCATTGCCGGCAGTAATACTCCCACCCTCCAGCACCGCCTTGAGGTTGCTCAGGTCCTGCAACCGAGTACCGGGGCGGTTGCCCTCGTCCATATTGAGGGTCACGGATTCATGGCTGATAACGCCGCTGGCCTTATCGAGAATCGCCTTGGTAGTGCTGACAGAAATGATCTCGTCGGCGAACAATCCGGCCTGCTGCGCAGCGGCTATCCGTTGCTGGGATTGCAGTGAATAGACATCCTGCATTTCACGGGAAATACCGTAGCGTCGGGCAACCAACTCTGCGGTCTGCAACATGGGCATATAAGCATGCGCGGCGTGCTGTTCTACGCGCGGGTCACGCTCGGCCAAAGCCCACTCCATACTCCTGTCTTGAACGGCGCTGATATTCTCCTGACCGGCGCCAATGGCCACGCGCATGCCATCGTGCATGATTTGTTTGGCGGCGGTGGCAATGGCCATGAGGCCCGAGGCGCATTGACGATCAATGGTTTGCCCGGCCACGCTAAAGGGCAAACGGGCGGCCAATGCACTCATGCGCCCCAGGTTCCAGCCCGCGGTACCACTGGGCAGTGCGGAGCCCATGACCAGATCCTCGATTTCGTCGGGCTCGATCCCCGCCCGCTCGACAGCCGCTGCGATGGCAAACGAAGCCATGCTGGGGGATTTAAGGCTATTGAACGCTCCTCTGAACGCCTTCGCGATCGGCGTTCTGGCCGTTGAAAGAATGACAGCTTCCGACATGTGCAGGATTCCTTGAGAAGGTGCCTTAAAGGCGCTGAATACGAGTCTGGTGGGCGGCCACCAATCGTTGCAGCAGAGGCGCTGCTTGAAACCACATCTGACCGTAATCACCCAGTTGTTCTCGGTAATGCTCGATACCCGCAAGCACCCGGCTCAGCCCCATCTGTTCGGCATAGTGCATGGGCCCACCCAGCCACGCCGGGAAGCCGTATCCGTTAATCCACACCAGATCGATATCACCGCTGCGTTCTGCAATGCCCTCGTCCAGCAATTGCACACCTTCGTTGATCAGCATGAACAGGCAGCGGTCGTGAATCTCATCATTGGAGATCACTCGGCGGGCGATGCCGAGTTCGTTGGCCAACACCTCGGAACAGGCCACCACCTCGTAATCCTCTATGCGCTCGCGCCCTTCATAGCGGTAGAAACCGCGACCCGTCTTTTGACCATAATGGCCATGCGCGTAAAGCTCATCGGCCAGCTTGAAATAGCTGGCGTCATGGGCAATCGCTTCACGACGCGACTCACGCACCAGATAACCGACATCGATACCGGCCAGGTCGTACATTGACAGGACACCCATGGCCAGTCCCAGCTCGGTCAACACCCCGTCGACCTGGGCGGGCGTCGCCCCTTCGAGCACCAGGCGGTGTGCTTCCCGGGCGTAAGGTTCGAGCATGCGGTTGCCGATAAAGCCGAAACAGACGCCTGAGACAACGGCGATCTTGTCGGTCCGTCGGGCCAGGTGCAGGGTGGTCGCCAGTACCTGGGCCGAAGTCTCCCGACCGCGTACCACTTCAAGCAGCTTCATGATGTTGGCGGGGCTGAAAAAGTGCAGCCCGATCACGTCTTGTGGGCGCCGCGTGACGGCGGCGATCAGATCCACATCCAGCGTTGAGGTATTGGTCGCCAGGATGACCCCTGCCTTGCACACCTTATCCAGGGTACAGAAGACACTTTGCTTGATCGCCAAACTTTCGAAGACCGCCTCAATCACCAGATCAACGTTGGCAATGTCTGCGTACTCCAGGGTTCCTGTGATCAGCGCCATACGTGCTTCGAGTTGCTGGACGGTCAACTTGCCGCGTTTGACACTGCTCTCGTAGTTCTTGCGAATATGCATAAGCCCGCGATCCAGTGCTTCACCCTTAAGCTCCAGCAGTGTCACCGGGATGCCGGCATTGGCAAAGTTCATCGCAATGCCACCGCCCATGGTCCCGGCGCCAATCACAGCAACATGATCGACCGGCCTAAGCGCAATATCCTTACTGACTCCAGATATCTTCAACGCTTCGCGCTGAGCGAAGAACTGATGCCGCAGGGCCGCCGATTGGGCAGACGACTCGACCTGCTTGAACAACACCTGTTCTCTAGCCAAGCCCTCCTCCAGCGAACCTGCACATGCCGCCCTTACGGCTTCCAGGGCAAGTACAGGCGCCAATTGTCCCTTCCAGCGCCGGGATCGTGCGGCTGCGTAATCCTCAAAGAAACTGGCTGGCAAACCCTGCGCCGGATCGGAATAACGCCAGGCCCGCTGCGCAGGAGCCGATTCGTCCAGCAGCGTTCTGGCAAAATCAGTGGCGGCTGCCAACACGTCATCCCCGTCAGCGACCAGCCGGTCAATCAGCCCCAACGCCAACGCTTGCGATGCCGATACCGACTCACCGCTGAGGATCATCTCCAGCGCCGCTTCTGCGCCGATCAACCGTGGCAGGCGCTGCGTGCCGCCGGCACCGGGCAACAGGCCGATCCGGGTTTCCGGCAGCCCCAAGGTGGCTGACGCCGTACCGATGCGATAACCGCAGGCCAGCGCTGTTTCCAGGCCGCCACCCAGCGCGACGCCAGCGATGGCGGCGACCACTGGTTTTGGCGAGTCTGCCAACCTGGACAACAGGCTGGCCAAGTCAGGTGTCGCGAACGCAGCGGGTGAGCCAAACTCGCTGATATCGGCACCGGCACTAAAGGCGCGCCCCTGTCCATAGATCACCAACGCGCAAACCTGCGCATCGCCAATAGCCTGCTCGAATGCCTCGGCAAGCGCTGCACGCAATGGCTGGCCCAACGCATTCACCGGGGGTCGATCCAGCCCGATCAGGGCCACTTGGCCGTCCAACCGGTAGTCAATCAGTGTTGTCATGATGCTGTTCCTGTTAGCTGAAGACTGTTGAAATGACGCTCAGAACCAGCGGTTCTGCATGTCATGACAGGCGCTGTTACCTGCACAGAGCAATTGGGCAATACCGTGCAAGGGGGCCAATTCCCACTCCATGTAATACCTGGCGGTATGCACCTTGCCGCGATAAAAATCGCCCTCCTCGCCAGCGGCTCCACCTAGCAAGGCACGCTCGGCAACCATTGCCTGACGCAACCACACCCAGCCCACCAGAACGCGACCAAACAGGTCCAGGTACGCCGTGGCGTTGGAGAGGCCGAGGTCCGCGTGGTCCGCGACTTGTTGCTGCAACGAGGTGGTGACGTCTTTGAGTATCGCCAGGCCCTGAGCCAGACGTTGGCCCAAACGCCCGCATTCATCTAGGCGGGAGGCTTGCTGCAAGCTGCCTTTAACCTCTTCAAGGAACAAGGCATAGCCACGGCCGCCTTTCAAACCCAGCTTGCGACCGAGCAGATCCAGCGCCTGAATACCTTCGGTGCCCTCATGGATCGGGTTCAAGCGGTTGTCGCGGTACAACTGCTCCAACGGGTATTCGCGGGTATAGCCCGCACCGCCAAGTATCTGAATGCCAAGGTCAGAGGCCATCAGGCCGTAGCGCGACGGCCAGGTCTTGACCATCGGCGTGAGCAAGTCCAGCAATTGCGCGGCATCGTCACGCAATTGTTCGGTGCTCCCGGTGTGCGAATCCTCCACCAGGCTGCTGGCGTACAGGCACAGCGCCATGGAGCCCTCGGCATAGGCTTTTTGCATGAGCAACATGCGCCGCACATCGGCGTGCTCGATGATCGCAACCTGACGCGTCAAAGGGTCCTTGCAACTGGCCAGACGCCCTTGCGGACGTTCGCGGGCGTACTCCAGTGCATGCAGGTAACTCTGATAGGCCAGGCTCGCCGCCCCCAGGCCAACACCGATGCGGGCCTCGTTCATCATCTGGAACATGTAGCCCAGGCCTTTGTTGGCTTCGCCCACCAGATAGCCGACAGCGCCATCACGTTCGCCGAAACTCAGCACCGTCGAGGTGGTATTGCGATAGCCCATCTTGTGCAACAGGCCGACCAGGGCGACGTCGTTGCGCGCCCCCGTCGTGCCATCCGCCAGCACCAGGAACTTGGGCACCACGAACAGCGAAATGCCCTTCACCCCGGCAGGCGCACCCTGGATGCGGGCCAGTACCAGATGCACGATGTTTTCAGTCATCTCGTGATCGCCTCCCGAGATGAACATCTTTTGCCCGAACACCCGGTAGCTACCCTCTTCAGCCGGCACCGCACGGGTGCGCAGATCACCCAGCGCCGAACCTTGCCCGGGTTCGGTCAAGGCCATGGTGCCGCTGAAACGACCGGCGAACATGGCCGGCAGGAAACGCTGTTGCAACTCGCTGGAGGCAAAACTCTTGATCAGATTGGCCGCACCAATACTCAGGAATGGATAACCGGTGGTGGCGATATTCGCCGCATTGAAATACGCCATGCAGGCACGCAGGAGTACTTCGGGCAACTGCAAGCCGCCGTCCTCGAAGTCATGGTGCGCCGCCAGGAAGCCGGCATCGGCGAAGGCATCCCATGCAGTCTGGGTTTCAGGGATCAGGCTGACCCGCGCACCATCGAAGGTGGGCTCGTTCTGGTCGCCCTTGTGGTTGTGCGGCGCGAAGAACTCAACCGCCACCTGGCGTGCGGTCGCCAGTGAGGCGTCGAACACCGCACGGTCATGTTCGGCGTAACGCTCGCGTTCGAGCAAAGCCTGGGTATCGAGAAACTCGTAAAGCAGAAACTGAAGATCGCGTTCGTTGAGCAACATAAAAGTGAATCCCGCCGTGAAGAGTCATGAGCGAAAACGACTGTGATGTTGTATCAGCGCAGACATGCCAATTCGTCAAACCGGGGGTGGAATTTGGGATGGAGTTCTCCACCAGCCCCGGGTGGAGTACACGAGGCGTCAGCTTAGCAAGCCGACACTGCGGGCTTTGCGCAAGGCTTCATCGCGGTCATTGACCTCCAGCTTGCGAAACAGATTGTTGATATGGGTCTTTACCGTGCTCAGGCTGACAAACAACGATTCGGCGATTTGCGCATTGCCCTGCCCCCGGGCCATGCGCTGCAACACCTCACGCTCACGGCGGGTAACCGGCTCGGCCAAACGCTGGGCTGCCTGCACAGGCCTCAACAGGCTCGGCATCAAACGCTGCAACTGTTGCGGGCTGGGCAGTTCGCGTTGCAACTCATACTGCTTGCGGGCTTGCGATGCGATCAACTGCTGGAAAAGATCGCTCAGAGCGGCCCCTTCGAAATGCAGCAAATGGCCTAATTCAAACTCACAGGCCAGCGCCACCGCGTCATCCAGCAGGTGCATGGCCTTTCGCTGATCACTCTGGTCCAGGGCTATGCTCGCCTCAAGCAGCAGCAGGTCAAGCTTGAGCCTTCGATGCTGCTGCTCTTCGGCCAGCTCGTTGAGCGCCTGCAACTGTTTCACCACCACGGCCCTTTGCCCAAGGTGACGCTGGACCCAGGCATAGGCGAGGATCTCGTCCGGCTGTACGTCCTCGGCGTATTGCTGCTTGCACCAGTGCCACTCCTTTAGCCAGGCCAAGAGGAACTCCTGATCGCCGTGGCGAACGGCGTGCCGAACCCTCCATGCACCCGCCAGACGATACACGCGCCATTGTCCGAACGCCTTGGCAAGGCGCCGGGCCTCGTCCCATCGCGCTACCGCCCGGGCGCAATCACCCAGTGCGTCGAACAGGCAGGCCTGATGATGGAAAATCAGCGCCAGTGCCGCGTTGTGGGGGAAATCCATCGCGATTTTTTCTGCCTTGGCCAGGCTGATGGACGCAGCGCTCAATGCATTGCGTTGCATCAGGACCAGCCCCTGCCCCAGGTGCAGGAAGGCGTCATAGAAATTGCCCGAGACCTTACCGGTGACGTGCTCAAGCGCGCCTTCGAAAAAGCGCTGCCGGGCCTGTTCGGTTTTCCCCTGTGCAAGCTCGATCTCTGCAGCCTGCAAGTGCAAGTGATGGGTGTAACCCTTGAAGCCCAGCGTCGATAGCTGACTCAACGCCTCGTCATTCTGGCGCTGTGCATCAGTCAAGCGACCGAGCGCGGCCAGGCATCCTGCACTGTTGGCATGCAAGATAGCCGTCGCCGCATTGGCCGTGGGGTAACGCTCAAGGGCGATCCTCGCCACTTCCACGCCATGGCGCAGGTTGCCGCCCAACCACGCCAGGTGGCTGCGCAGGAACGCGATGGTCTGCATCGCACGGTCCAAGCGATAGTGCACGGGTTGCCCACTCAGGCGTTTCAATGCACCGATACACGCACGCGTGCGTTCGATGTCGTTGGTCACGATCAGAGTCGACGCTTCGGTCATGGCCAGGTTCAGGTGATCGGATTCGCTGTCGCGCAGCGCGTGCCCTAGGAAGTCGACGATCGCATTGATTTCACCTTCACGCAGCAGGTCGAAGGTGTGTTGCTCCACTGTATGAAACAACGCCTGGGTGTTTTTTGCTCGACCGTATTGATACACCGCCTGCGCATAAAAGGCATTGGCCAACAGCCAATCAGCCGCTTGCTGATGCAGTTGCAATAGTCTGTCGGCATTACGTCGACGCAGACGTTGTTGCGCCGTCAGCCGCAAGGCCGGATGGTACTGATAACGCAGACGCTCACCCACCCGCTCTTCGATGAACAGGTCCAACTGCAATAGCTTGCGTAGTAGTACCTCGGCTTGAGGGTCGCCCGTGAGCACCGTCGCTAGCTCCAGATCGAAGGCGCCCACCACCGAGGTGCACTCAATAAACCTCACCAGCCCTTGGGGCAGTCGGCGCAGCAGTTCTTCTTCGATAAACAGGGCTATTTGCTGGTAGGACGCGTGAATGGCTTGCTGCAGCCGCTCAGCCTGACTGCCGACGGTGTGCAGATCCCGGTAGGCCGAACACCAGAACAGCACACCGCTGATCCAACCTTCACTGCCCGCCTGCAAGCGATAGACGAACGCGGGTTCCAGCGCCACACCCTGCGCCAACAACACCTGCTGGGTCTCTTCGCCATCAAGGGCCAACTCGCGCGGGCCGAGCATGCGCAGCCGATGGTCCCGGCGCAGGTGGCTCAAGCCCAGCGCTGGTAGGCCTTCGCTCGCTGCGACAATCCGCAACTGCCGGGGCGGATGGTGCAGCAGCGCTTCCAGAAAGCCGAGTACACGGGGTGAGCGCAACAGGTGCAGGTCATCAATGCACAGCGTGTAAGCCGAGGTCAGACTGTCGAGGTGGCTACGGATGGCCGCCCACGCCTGATCCTTATCCATGGCATCGGGCAGCCCACGCTTGAGCAAGAGTTGATACAGATGCCCGAGAAAATAGATCGGTTCGTTATCCGAGCGATCAATGCGATAAAAGCCCTGCGACGCGCCCAGCTGTTCCAGCAGTTGGCTCATCAACACCGATTTGCCATAGCCCAAAGGAGCACACAACAGCACCAGTGCAGTGTCCTCGGCCAACGCGGCGACTATCTGCCCCATCGCCCGCGGCCGTGGGATCAGCGTACGCGGCAAGGCTTTGGGGCGGAACTTGCTGGTATCAATCGGTATCTTCACGACAACCGCCTTGGGACCACGAGTATCGAATGCAATCTTAACTCCGGACGTGTCAGAACTGTTTCCGAATCAATTTTTTATCCAGCTTGCCGACACTGGTGCGGGGAATTGCCGCTACCACCCGAACCTCGCTCGGAATGGCCCATTTCGACAACGTGCCCTGGTCCACGAAACGCATCAAATGCGCCTTGAGCGATTCAGCGTCCAACGCCTCGGTCGATGGCGCCTGCACCAGCAGCGCCACCGGCCGCTCGCCCCAGCGGGCATCCGGCACCCCAACCACCGCGCATTCACTGACGTGCGGATGCCGGCTGATCAGGCTTTCGATGTCCAATGACGAAATCCACTCCCCGCCCGTCTTGATCAGATCCTTGAGCCGATCATGGATATGGACCAACCCATGGCAATCGATACTGGCGACGTCGCCGGTGTGCAACCAGCCGCCCTCCCAGAGTTTCTCACTGCTGTCGGGGTCCTTGTAATAAGCGGGTGTGAGCCAAGGGCTGCGCACCAACAGTTGACCGACCTGACGGCCATCCTGTGGCAATGGCTGATGGTGCTCATCCACCAGCTTCATCTGGACCAATGGCGCGATCACCCCCGCGCTGCAGCGCCAGTGCAACTGCTGTTCTTCGTCGGCCTTGGCAAAGTCGGCCGGCAAGCTTGTCAGGGAAATAATCGGGCAGGTTTCCGACATGCCGTAGGCGCCGCGCACATCCACGTTCATCGCCAACGCCTTGCGGGCCAGACCGACAGATAACGCCGAGCCCCCTACCAGCACGTGCCAACCCGACAGATCGGCGTGGCTCGCTTCAGCCGCACCCAACACCATAGCCAGCAGGGTGGGCACGCAATGGGAGTAACTGACGCGCTCGTTCACCACCAGCGACGCAAGCACATTCGGCTCATAACGCCCTGGATAGACCTGCTTGCAGCCCATCATCGTGGCGATGTAAGGCACGCCCCAGGCATGCACATGAAACATCGGGGTGATGGGCATATACACCTTATCGCGATTGAGCAAAGGCGCACCGGCACTCGCGTGCGCATTGGCCCCGACCAAGGTATGGAGTACCAATTGGCGATGGGTGAAATACACGCCCTTGGGATTGCCGGTGGTCCCGGTGGTGTAGAACAGAGTGGCCACCGCATTTTCGTCGAACTCGGGAAAATCGAAGTGCGCCGGCTGGCGAGCGAGCAGCGCCTCATACTCGCCCAACAAGGGGAGCGAAGTTTCAGGGCCAGGTCCCTCATCCTGAAGTAGCACATAACCGCGAACGCTGGGCAGATGGCTGCCGATCAACTCCAGCAGGGGAACAAAATCGCTGTGCGCCAACACGATCACATCTTCGGCATGGGCCATGGTGAATTGCACCTGCTCGGCGGCCAGGCGCACATTCACCGTATGCAGCACGGCACCCAGCATCGGAATGGCAAAAAAACACTCAAGGTAGCGGTGGCTGTCCCAGTCCAGTACGGCCACGGTATCCCCGGCCTTGATTCCCAACTCGCTCAGCGCATGGGCCAGTTGATGAACGCGACGGTTGAGCGTCGGGTAGTCGTAGCGGGTGATGTTTCGATAGACGATCTCGTTGCTTCCAGCCGCGCGAACGCCGGCCTCGAGCAATCCTGCGATCAACAACGGTGATGATTTGAAACTTTCAGTGCTTGCCAGAAACTTCGGTTGATGAGGCAGGTTCATCATTCCTCCAGTGGCTTCGAGTCTTGTAGTTATTGGTCGTTCTTATAACGCGTTGCCGTGTTTCGATCTTCAACCCACGGGTGGAATTGCAACAGGTGCAGGGTGGACATATTTGCCAGACCAGCCCCTGGCCAACCCTCTTTCTCCACCCGGCCACCAGGCAAATTCCACCCTCAGGTTGAAGCTCGGTAGCCGCTGCTGCTCTTAAATGGGCCATCGCTGCATCCCGACCGCGAACCACCGCCCCTCAGGAATTCGAGTTCATGAGCATCTTCAAACCGTTCACCTTCGACACCGTTGCCTCAATCGTCGCAGAGTGGGGTGCCGCACGCCGCCTGGGAGAAATCCTCGGTGACTGGACCGAGCGTCGCAACCTGCTGATTGTCACCGACAAGTTTCTACACAACGCAGGCTTGCTTGATTCGGCCAAGGCATCACTGATTCAGGCCGGTTTTGCGGTCAGCGTGTTCGACGGAGTGGTCGCCGACCCACCGGAAGCCGTGCTCCATGACTGCGTGGACCAGGCCAGAGCGGCGAACGTCGACCTGGTATTGGGCCTGGGCGGCGGTTCGTCGATGGATATCGCCAAGTTGGCCGCCGTGCTGATCCCGTCAAACCAGGCACTGGCTGACCTGTATGGTATCGGCAAGGTCAAGGGCACTCGCTTGCCGCTGGTACAAATCCCCACCACGGCGGGTACCGGATCGGAGGTGACCAACATCACCATTCTGACCACCGGCGAGACGACCAAGATGGGCGTTGTGTCCAACCAGCTGTATGCCGACAAAGTCATTCTGGACGCCGAACTAACCATCGGCCTGCCACCGCTTATCACCGCCGCCACCGGCATCGATGCCATGGTGCATGCGATCGAGGCCTACACCAGCCGTCACCGCAAGAACCCGATATCCGACGCCCTCGCCCGCGAAGCCTTGAGGCTGTTGGCTAGCAACCTGATTCCCGCTTGCGAGGACGGCAAGAATCGTCTGGCGCGTGAAGCCATGCTCCTGGGCGCAACGTTGGCCGGGCAGGCTTTCGCCAATGCTCCGGTTGCTGCGGTACATGCACTGGCCTATCCGTTGGGCGGGCACTACCACATCCCCCATGGGCTCTCCAACGCGCTGATGCTGGGCCCGGTGCTGCGCTTTAACCTGAGTGCCGCTGCCCCCCTTTACGCTGAGCTGAGTGACGTGTTGCTGGGTTCGAGCAATGCAACGATTACCACCCGTGCGACCCGCTTCGTCGAGTTCATGGAAGACCTGATGAACCGCTCCGGCGCACCGCGTCGCCTGCGCGACGTCAAGGTCAGCGAAGACAGCCTCGCGCTGTTGGCCCATGACGCCATGAAGCAAGAGCGCCTGCTGCTGAACAACCCCGTCGAAGTGCGCGAAGCGGACGCCCTGGCCCTTTACAAAAAAGCCTTTTAAGCAGCGCCCCCTTTCTCACCACTATTCACAAGGAATCGATTTATGTTGAACACGCCACAGAACCCCTACGATATCGTCATTCTCGGTGCAGGCTTCGGCGGCTTGGGCATGGGTGCCCAATTGAAAATGCAGGGCATCGACAACTTTATCATTCTTGAACGCGGTGACCGCATTGGCGGGGTGTGGCGCGACAACGCTTACCCAGGGGCCGCCTGCGATACCGAATCACACTTGTACTGCTACAGCTTCCACCCTCATTTGCGCGTCAGCAAAATGTACGCCGACCGCGATGAGTTGCTGCGCTACATGGACTCCCTGGCCAACCGTTATGAATTGATGAAACACGTCAAACTCAATAGCGAGCTGAGCCACGCCAGTTGGGATGAACAGGCCAACACCTGGGCCTTCGAACTCGCCGA
>NZ_JAMFRV010000430.1 GCF_026224925.1 Pseudomonas sp.
TCAATTGCCGGCGCCAGCGCCACCTGAGCACACCGGGTCGGGTGTTTTTGCTGGAACCGGGCGAGGTGCATGACGGCGACGCGCCTGCTCCGGAAGGCTTTACCTATCAAACGCTTTATCTCGATCCGCAGTGGCTGGACCGAGAGCTGCGTTCGTTGTTCGAAGACACGCCAGAACACAGTCAACTGAGTTTCGCCGCCACCTTGGCAGACGATCCGCGCCTGGCCATCGCCACCGCGAATGCCTTCCAAAGCCTGCATGGGCAAGAGATGCGCATTGTCCGCCAGACCGCCCTCGATACATTGCTTGGCAGCTTGACCAGTCATTTAAGATGGCGTGCGCTGCTGTCTCCTGATCCGCGTATGCCCTTGGTGGCGCATAAAGCTCGCGAATACCTGCACAGCCACATGAGCCAGGATATCGGCCTTGATGACCTGGCCCGTATCACCAACGTTGACCGCTTCCGCCTGACCAGAGCCTTCAAAGCTGCGTTCGGCTTGGCGCCGCACGCCTACCTGATCCAGCTGCGCCTGGCCAAGGCCCGACGCTGGCTCGCAGCCGGCCAATCGCCAGCAGAAGTCGCCGCGGCACTGGGCTTTGCCGACCAAAGCCACCTCGGCCGCTGGTTCCAGCGCGCTTACCGCATGACCCCAGCGGATTACCGCAAACGCTGCTCAAATCTTCCAGACTGAGGCCACACGCACGGTGATGATCGAACCACGATCAACCTTCATTGCCGAGTTGCCCCATGAACCCCTTTTTGCCTTTCATACTGTTTGCCTTCGTCGCCTCCATCACCCCCGGCCCCACCAACATCCTGGTACTGACTAACAGCTCACGGCACGGTGTGCTGGCCGTAATGCCGATTGTGCTGGGGGCGTGCGCGGGTGCTGCGCTCATTGTGCTGTTGGTGGGAATGGGCTTGGGTGATGTGCTGGGGCGCTATCGCGCGGTGCAAACTGTCATGTTGTGGATAGGCATTGCGTGGCTGACGTACTTGGCGTGGCAGATTTTCAATAGCCCGGCGACCGCCATTGAGCCTCAGGGACCAGCGCTCTCGGCCAGAAAAACAGGCCCACGCCTGGGTATGCTCGGCGGCGCAAGCCTGCAATTGGTCAACCCCAAAACCTGGATGATGGCGCTGGCCGTGGTCAGTGTCTTTGCCGGTACCGACGCTGATCGGACGGCGCGGGTGATCTATCTGTCGCTGGCGTTCTTCCTGATTTCCATTCCGTGCATGAGCGTTTGGGCCTGGTTGGGGGCCAGTGCCGCAAAGTTCTGCACGTCTGCCAGCAGCATGCAGCGTTTCAACCAGGCCATGGCGCTGCTGTTGCTGGCCTCGACCTGGTTGACGCTGCTGGTGTAACGCTCGCGGGGCCGTCTAACGTCTACAGCTGTATAACCCTTTTCAGCGACGCGTCAGGGCAAGCTGATGATGAAAACAGTACCCGGCTCCAAGGTTGAAGTCACTTGCACATTCCCGTGATGGGCACGGGCTATCTCGCGGACGATAAACAGGCCAAGGCCGACACTGCGCACCTCATCGCCGCCGTCAACGCCACGGATCATCGGCTCGAACAGGTTCGCGAGCAACGGCGCAGGGATCGGCACGCCCTGGTTATGCACAGTAATCACTACGCCTTCAGCCTCGACCGCAGAGGTCACCGTGACCGCCTTGTCAGGGTCGCCGTAGGTCATCGCGTTTGCTACCAAATTGCCAATGGCCTGATGCAGACGATCTCCATCGGCCACGCATCGTGTTGCACCCACGTGCCTGTGAATAAGGCCGCGGCCGGAAAACGTCATCGATAACTCTTCCACGCAACTGGCGACCACCGCGTGCAGGTCGATGGCCTGTGGATTGACCACAATGCCGCGACCGACACGCGCCTGAGTAAAATCCAGCAGGTCCGCAATCAGCCGCTGCGCACGGTTAGCCGAGTGCGTGACATGGCCAATAATGCGCGTGCGTTTTTCGTCCTGTTCGTTACGGGCCAACATATCCGCCGCCATTTTAATCGCCGCCAGCGGGTTGCGCAGGTCGTGGCTGACAATGCCGACCATCTGTTCGGCAAATGTCGCGCGAATCTCGGCGTCCGCATGCGCCTGACTCAAGCGATCTTGCGCCAATGTCAGCGCCCGCTGTGCCTGCAGTTGTTGCAGCAGCCGCTCTTCAGCCAGCTTGCGCGCAGCAACCAACTCCCGTTCATAGCGATTGCGGTCTTCGGCGATAAATATCGCCAACTCATGAAAGATGCCGGTTGTTGGATGCTCGCGGCGGACCGCGTTCAGCATCATCGGGATCGAGTGACCGTCTTTGTGAACCAGATCGAGTTTGACCTCTGTCACCGACCCTTGCATCTGCAGCAGCGGTGCCCAGTGGGTCTGATGAAATATCCTGTCGCCCATGGTCAACAGTTCCTGAAACCGTCGGCCCTGTAACTCGCTCTGACTCAAACCCACCCAGTGGCAAAACGTCAAATTGGCCCGTTCGATCGACCCCGTTGCCGAGGTCAACAGCAAGCCGCACGCGGCAGCTTCCCATAGGGAGTCGCTGTCGGGCAGCAATGGCGGCTCAAGCAACATGGGCAACGGTTTCGAGCGGTGCGAGAAATTCGTTCATGTCATCAGTACACCCGCTGGGTGAGCTTAAGTGTGGGCAATGTCCGACGCTCTCAATCAGGCGCAACGTGCTATGGGGATGCTGCGCTGCAGAACGGACATGCTTGATCCCATAGTAAGTTACGCACTTGCCGTCGCTGCGCAGGAAAACGTGCGTGGTTATCCCAACGAGATTAGCATTCTTTTCGTGGCACCCACTCATTCGGATGGAAGATGTCGGGGTGATTTGAAGCAGGGGCAGACCCCACAGCAGCAATAATGTTGGTCGCAGAGCAAGGCATGCCAGAAAATTTATGTGCTCTGGACGGCGAAACGTGCAGACTAGAGCCTTTACTGCCAAGCACTCAAAATGACAACACCTATCATTTCTTACTATTCTTATGAATGGACACCCCACGACCTTGCATACCGTTCATGTTTGTCTATGATGGGGTCAATACTTACTTTACGGTCGCGATTATTTCGTAAAACATGCAAAAACGCATTAATTTATGAGGCTTGAATATGGATGCTCAAGTAACCAAACACTATCTTCATTTACTCTTCCCGCCTGTTAAAAGATACGCAATCCCATTAAGGCATTATTAACATCTTCCTCTTTTCGGGCGATCTATTGGCGCGCCTTGAAATTTCAACAGAATGACCGTGGGTAATATCGGTATTACCTAACCATACGCATTATTTTAGGTGGCTGTAATATGTTCAATTCTCAGCGCAAAGTAGTCGAAGCAGAACTTGAGCTTTCCACCGCTGCCTTGTACGCAGCAAAAGCCAAGGTGAAGGCGATCAGTCGATCCATGGCGATGATCGAATTTACCCCGGACGGCATCGTGATAGACGCCAATGACAATTTCTGTAAGACCATGGGCTATTCGATCGACGACCTTCGCGGTAAACACCACCGGATCTTCTGCGAGAAAGAGTTCTACAACAGCGACGCCTACGCCAAGATGTGGCGTGACCTGGCCCGGGGCGAGCCACTGAGCACGACCTTCTTACGCCTAGACAAAACAGGCCGTGAAGTGTGGCTGGAGGCTAGCTACATGCCGGTCATTGGCGCTGACAATCGAGTTTTGAGCGTGACCAAGGTCGCCTCGGACGTCACCAGCGCTGTTCATAAAGAGCGTGAAAACCAGAGCATGATTGACGCCATCAGCCGTTCGATGGCCATGATTGAATTCACCCCCGACGGCAGGGTCATTAACGCCAACGAAAACTTTCTTAAAACCATGCACTACAAACTCAATGAAATTGTTGGGCAGCACCACAGCCTGTTTTGCCATCGGGGAGAGGCGGACTCATCGGCCTATAAAGCATTCTGGGCGTCATTAAACCGCGGCGAATACCACTCCCATCGATTTGAGCGTATTGATAAACACGGAAACACGGTTTTTCTCGAAGCCTCTTATAATCCGTTATTCGATGCCAAAGGCCGACTGTATAAAGTCATCAAGTTTGCCAGTGACATCACGCAACAAGTCAGCGTGCAACAGAGCGCGGCGAAAACAGCTCACGATACGTCGGTTCAAACCGACGCCAGCGCACAGAAGGGTTCGGCCGTGGTGCAGCAAACGGTGCAGGTGATCGAGGAAATTTCCAACGACCTCAATGAAGCTGCGCGCAGCCTTGATGCCGTGAACAAACAGTCGGAAATAATCGGCAGCATCGTCCAGACCATTCGCGGAATTGCCGATCAGACCAACCTGTTGGCATTGAACGCAGCCATTGAAGCGGCTCGTGCAGGGGAGCACGGTCGAGGGTTTGCAGTGGTGGCCGACGAAGTACGCAGCCTGGCCGCGCGCACCAGCAAAGCCACAGTGGAGATTGTGGACGTGGTGCGGCAAAACAATGAGTTGGCCCGCAGCGCTGTGGCCA
>NZ_JAMFRV010000431.1 GCF_026224925.1 Pseudomonas sp.
GCCTTCGCGGTTCATGGTCAATAACGTGGCGCGAGCGGTAGGGATGACGGTGAAACCTTCGGACTCCAACTCAACCAGAGTCGCGGTGGCAATGGCTTCGATTTCCGGCACGATGTAGTGCGGCTTTTCAGCTTCGATGACTGCACGCAGGGCCGCGCCGTCGAGCATATTGATCACATGGCTACGGTGGGCAACCTGCATGGCGGGTGCGTTGGCGTAACGGTCGACGGCGATGACTTCAACGCCCAGACGTTGCAGCTCGATCACCACTTCCTTGCCAAGCTCACCGCAACCGCAGAGCATTACGCGGGTCGCGGTAGGCGACAGTGGCGTTCCGATTTGAGTCATTTCAGGTCCTCGTGGAGCAGGTCATCGAGCTCGCCCGCGGTAACGCACGGCTCGGGGAAAAGAAAGGCGTGTAATTTACCACTGTAGGACCGAATTTATCGGGAATGGCAACAACTCGGTCCTGCGGAAAACGGCGTCGCCCGCTTCCCGAATGAATTCGGTCCCACAGGAAAGCACACGTCACGCTTTCGGTTGAGTGGCGACTTCCCAGAGCATACCGCTGGCACGCGCCCGTTCGTGGCACAGCCCGAGCACCACGCGACGCTCGGTATTGTCCATGCGATTCCAGCCGGTGATTTCCTCGACGGTGCGCTGGCAACCGAGACAGATGTCCGCGTCATCCAGGCAACAGATGTTGACACACGGCGACGCAACTCGACGTTCGCTGTCCATCAGTCTTCCTGCGGTGCCAGATCACGCGCATAACGCTGGGCGTTATGCACGTAATGCGCCGCGCTGGCTTCAAGCATTTTCTTCTGCGCATCGGACAATTCGCGTATCACTTTGCCCGGAGAACCCATGACCAACGAGCCATCAGGGATGACTTTGCCTTCGCCGATGAGTGAGTTGGCGCCGATCAGGCAATGCCTGCCGATCTTCGCGCCGTTGAGAATCACCGCATTGATGCCGATCAAGCTGTAATCACCCACGGTACAGCCGTGCAGCATGACGTTATGGCCGATGGTCACGCTCTTACCAATGTTCAGCGGCGAGCCCATGTCCGTATGCATGACTGTGCCGTCCTGCACATTGCTGTTCTCACCGATATGAATCAATTCGTTGTCACCGCGCAACACGGCCCCGAACCAAACGCTGGCACCCGCTTCCAGCTTCACTTTGCCGATTAATGTGGCGGTGGGTGCGACCCAACTCTTTGGATCGGTTTCAACACGGGAATCGCCCAAGCGATATTTCATATTATGTCCTCAGGGCTCTACGGCCGTCGGTTGAGCAGTGGCTCAGCTATCAAAGGTAATAAAGCGATCAGGCGGTGTGTGCAGGCTGATTTTGCTGTCGTAGAGCACGTTGATCAACTCGACGATCATGATGGCGGTAAGGCCCCAGATTTTGAACTCACCGTAGCGGTACGACGGCACATACCAGCTGCGGCCTTGGTAATCGATGCGATGCGTGTGCTCGCGGGCGTCCTGCCTAAAAAATTCCAGCGGCACGCTGAAGACCGCCGCGATCTCGCCATCATTGGGGCGGTATTCGACAAAATCGGGGATCAGCCCGACATAAGGCGTGACCATGATCCCGTGTTTGGAGACCAGCGGACTAAGAGGACCAATGATTTCCACCAGCCCTGGCGGCAAACCGATTTCCTCTTCAGCTTCGCGCAGCGCGGTAAATACCAGGTCGGGGTCTTCCGGGTCACGGCGACCGCCCGGAAAAGCCACTTCGCCGCCATGGGTCGACAAGCCGCTGGCGCGCAGGGTCAGGATCAACTCCGGTTGTTCGCTGCGAGTGATCGGCAGCAACACTGCGGCCTCGGGGAAGCCTCGACCCCACTCAAGCGTGTGGGGTGTATGACTGCTTACACGGCGAAGTAGCTCGTCCAGCATGGGGAATCTCGGTCTGTTGCTTACTTTGCATCATGCACCAAAGCGACGAACTGCCCAAGCCCTTGTAGGACAACTTAATGACACCTTCGCCCCCCATAGGCCGTGCAATTGTCGCGGTGACTTGCCGAGGAGGCAGCGCCACGCCAAGATAGCCACTGCTTTGAGGAATCCAGCCCGTATGAAATTCTGCAGCCACTGCGGTAACCCGGTCGTTCAGCGCATCCCTGAAGGGGACAGTCGCCTGCGTTTTGTCTGCGAAACGTGCCAAACCATTCATTACCAGAATCCGAATATTGTTGCTGGCGCCCTCCCGGTGTGGGGGTCGCAGGTGCTTCTGTGCCGCCGCGCTATCGAACCGCGCCTCGGGTTCTGGACCTTACCTGCCGGTTTCATGGAAAACGGCGAAACCATTGAACAAGCCGCCCGCCGCGAAACGGTCGAGGAAGCCTGCGCGACCTTACGCGACATGACCTTGTATATGCTGGTGGATGTGCCTCATATCAGCCAGGTGCATGTGTTTTACCGCGCAGATTTGGTCAGCCTGGACTTTGCCGCCGGAATTGAAAGCCTTGAAGTGCGGCTGTTCGAGGAGGCCGATATTCCATGGTCAGAGCTGGCTTTCCAGACCGTTAGACGTACTTTAGAATGTTTTTATGCCGACCGGATAAAGCAGGTTTACCCGGTGCGATCGGAAGCCGTTTCGCCGTCGCCGCCGATAAAAAACACCTGATTGCAGTGCGCCGCTGGCGACGGCTGTCCATACCTTACCCAGGGATACCGTTTTAATGCGCTGGTTGTTCGCCTTCTTCTGCCTGTGTTTCGCGTCGCTGTCCCAGGCCGAATTCACCAAAACCATCGTGCCAAAAGGCAGCGAGCAAGCGTTTCTCGGGCAAAAAGTCATCGACACCCAAGACATCGCCGATCGCAGGGTCGACAAGATCCTGGTCCTGAAATCCGCGCATCAGTTGCAGTTGATCAGCCATGGCAAAGCGCTGAAAACTTACCGCATTTCATTGGGTAAATTTCCCAAGGGACAAAAACTCCGCGAAGGCGACCGACGCACCCCTGAAGGCCTGTACTGGCTGGATTACCGCAAAGTTAGCGACGCCTACAATTTATCGATGCACATTTCTTACCCAAACATCAGCGACTCGGCCCGCGCCCGGCGCGAAGGGGTTAATCCGGGCAGCATGATCATGATCCACGGCACCCCGGTGGATGAAAATTACCCGGAATGGTACTTCCAGACCCTGGACTGGACTGACGGCTGCATCGCGATGAATAACTCGGACATACGCGAAGTCTGGAGCCTGGTCAAAGACGGCACCCTGATCGAGATTCGCCCCTGATTCTGCCAATGGTCTTTAATTGGTATTGACGTGGTATCTAAGTGGTACTAGCTTGACGTCATACCGATTTGGGACTCCACATGAATCAGATCCTCGCTTTGCGGCCTGATGACAGTCAGCCGACCCCCCTCTACCTGCAACTCGCACGCAATATCGAAGCGGCGATTCATGCCGGTCAATGGAAAGCCGAACAAGCCCTGCCCTCCGAGCGCAGCTTGAGCGAATTACTCGGCATCTCTCGCGTCACTGCACGCAAAGCCTTGGAAATCCTGTTCGATCAGGGCCTGATTCGGCGCAACCAAGGCTCTGGGACCTTTATCACCCCGCGCCTGGAGCAACCGTTGTCGCGGCTGTCCAGCTTCAGTGAAATGCTCCGATTGAAGGGCTTCTCACCCAGCTCGCAGTGGTTAGAGCGTGAAATCGCCCTGCCGACGCATGATGAATTGATTCGCTTAAGCCTGTCTCCGACCGACAAAGTTGCGCGCCTCAAGCGTTTGCGAAAAGCCGACGGCATCGTTATGGCCATTGAGATGAGTACCCTGCCCGCGCATTTGCTGCCAGATCCGCTAGCCGTCGGGGATTCCCTTTATGTGCACCTCGACAGCATCGACCGCCCGATCGTGCGGGCCTTGCAACATATCCGCGCTATCAACGCCTCAGCCGAGTTCGCTACGCTGGTCGGCATCGAAACCGGCACCGCCATGCTGCTGATGACGCGTATTGGCTACCTCAAAGACAACACCCCCATCGAGCTGACAGACACGTATTGCCGCGACGATTACTACGATTTCGTCGCCGAGCTCCGGCGCTGAATGCTGTCGCTGACTAATTAACCTTTTTGCACGCACACCCGCGGAGCTACTGATGTCCGAGCACAACATTCTCACTCCCGGCGGCTGGATTCTCGGCCACCTGGAACACCATAACGGACGCGTGAGCGGCGTTCAGGGCAAACCGTGCGACCCGCAAACCAACGACCTGCCCTACCTGCTACCCGGCTTTATCGACCTGCACATTCACGGCGGCGGCGGTAAAGACGTCATGCAAGGCCACGACGCTTTCGACACCATCGCACGCACCCATTTGCGCTTCGGCACCACCTCGTTACTGGCAACCACCATGACCGCGCCCGCCGAGGAACTCACTGGCGTATTAAGCGCCTTGGGCGAATATTGCGAACAACGACAGCCCGGCACCGCACGCGTATTGGGTGTGCACCTGGAAGGGCCGTTCATCAACCCTGGCAAGCTCGGCGCCCAACCCAACTTCGCGCATACCGCCCTGCTGTCAGAAATTGAACATTACCTGAGCCTGGCACCCATTCGGGTAATCACGATTGCCCCGGAAATAGCCGGGCATCTGCAATTGATCACCGCCTTGAGTCAACGCGGCATAAGGCTGCAACTGGGCCACACCTTGGGCAGCTACGAAGAAGGTGTCGCCGCCCTCGAAGCGGGAGCGTCAAGTTTTACCCACCTGTACAACGCCATGAGCGCTCTGCATCACCGGGAACCGGGAATTGTCGGCGCAGCCCTGGCCCACGCGCGCTATGCCGAATTAATCCCGGATCTGTTGCACGTTCATCCCGGCGCCATACGCGTCGCGCTGCGGGCCATCCCGTGCCTGTATTGCGTCACTGATTCCACCGCTGCGGCGGGCATGCCGGATGGCGAGTACACGCTGGGCAGCCACACCGTCACCAAATGCCTGGGCGGCGTTCGCCTGGCCGACGGCACGCTGGCCGGAAGCACGCTGACGATGGACCAAGCCCTGCGCAATCTGGTGAAAGTCGGGTTGTCGCTGCCTGAAGCATCACAACGTTTGTCACAATTTCCTGCCGATTATTTGGGCCTGGAAGAGCGTGGGCGCTTGCAACTTGGGAGCTGGGCTGATTGCGTCGAGCTTGATCGTTCATTGAATGTGCAGGCCGTCATGGTCGAAGGAGAAGCCATTGAACTCAAAAATGCTTGAAGAGGCTTTGTCGTCCGGCGATGTGGTCGAGCGCCAGCTACGGACTCAAGATCAATCATTGATTCGGGTCGCTGAGCGCCTGCGCGCAGCTCAGCCACAGGTGATCATGACCGTAGCCCGCGGCAGTTCAGACCACGCCGCCAGCTACTTCGCCTACCTGACCATGCAATTGACCGGCATACCGGTGGCCTCGTTACCGATGTCGGTGGTGACGTTGCAGCACTCGCCGATGCATGTGCGTGGCCAGACAGTTTTTGCCTTCTCACAGTCGGGTCAAAGCCCCGATCTGGTGGACAGCCTGCGCACCTTGCGTGAGCGCGGCGCCCTGAGCGTTGCATTGGTGAATGCCGAAAACTCGCCCCTAGAGACGGCAAGTGAATACGTATTGCCACTGTGTGCCGGTGCAGAACGCAGCGTCGCAGCAACCAAAAGTTTTATCGCCACCTTAAGCACCAGTGCGCGCTTGATCGGCCATTGGCAGCAAGATCACGGATTGTTGGCTGCCGGCCTGAAGCTGCCCGAGAATTTGCGCGAGGCAGCCCAACAAGACTGGAGCGCCGCCGTCGAAGCCTTGCGTGACTGCCAGCAGTTGCTGGTCATCGGTAGAGGTGCGGGGTTCGCGATTGCTCAGGAAGCAGCACTTAAATTCAAGGAAACCTCAGCGATTCAAGCCGAAGCGTTCAGCAGCGCCGAAGTGCGTCATGGTCCCATGGCGTTGGTCGGTGAACGTTACCCGCTGCTGATTTTCGCTCCGCGCGGCGCTGAACAGGCGGGTTTGCTGAGTTTTGCCGCTGACATGCGTAAACAGGGCGCCCTGGTGCTGCTGGCCGCGCCGGATGACATTGCGCAACGCAATTTGACCCTCAGTCGTGCCGACCACCCAGCGCTTGACCCGATTCTCGCGATCCAAAGTTTCTACGTGATGGCCGCCAACCTGGCCAAGGCCCGCGGCATGGACCCCGACCAACCCAGACACTTGAGCAAAGTCACCCTCACCCACTGAATGAGAGCGTGCCATGAATAATAATAAGGATTTGATTCTCAGCGCCCCACTCAGTGGCCCGGTGATGCCACTGTCAGAGGTGCCCGACCCAGTGTTCGCCAGCGGCGCCCTCGGCGACGGTATTGCGATCGACCCGATCAACGAGTGTTTATACGCCCCTTGTAATGGCGTCATTGTGCACGTCGCGCGCACGCTGCACGCCGTGACGCTACGGGCGCAAAATGGTGCCGAGTTCTTGCTCCACGTCGGCCTCGACACCGTGGCCCTTGCTGGCGAAGGCTTTACCGCGTTGGTCGAAGAAGGCGCGCAGGTCAACGAAGGTCAGGCGCTGCTGCGCTTTGACCTCGACAGCGTAGCGCAGCAGTGCACCAGCCTCATCACCACGTTGATATTGATCAATGGCAACCGCTTCAAACTGATACCGATCACCGACTCATCCTCGGTAAAAGTGGGTCAACCGTTGTTACAAGTCCGCGAACTCGGGTCAGGTTACCCGGACACACTCGCTGAGGGCGCGGTCCGACAGGTGCGCGGCAGCGTGCGGGTGGCTCACAGTGGCGGCTTGCACGCGCGTCCCGCAGCATTGGTTCGCCAGACTGCCCAGGGGTTTGTCAGCCAGAGCGAATTGCATTTTTCCGGGCAGAGCAGCTCATCCAACAGCCTGGTAGGGATCATGGCGCTGGGCGTCGCCGAGCAGGACGAGATCGAAGTTGTATGTTTGGGCGAAGACAGCGAAGCTGCCCTTCAAGCCTTGCTCAAAGCCTTGTCCACGCCGTCAGCCGCTGAAAAAGCAGCCACCCAACCTACCTCGTCAGTAGCCGTTCGCGGTGCTGCGCAAGCTGGCATGTTGCAAGGCGTCTGCGCGTCTCCCGGTCTGGTCAGTGGTCCGTTGTTTCGACTGAATGCCATTCATCTGCCCGATGACCTCGGCCAGCACCTGGCCGAGGAACAACATCAAGCGCTGCGCACTGCAATTGGCCAAGTAAGTGCGCAGATTCATAGCACTCTGCAATCCTCCCAGCGTCGTGGTGCCGAAGAAGAAGCAGCGATTTTCGCAACCCACCTGGCATTGCTCGAAGACCCTGCACTACTGGATGCCGCCGAACTGGCGATCAACCAAGGCACCGCCGCAGCCCACGCATGGAGCCGGACGTTGTTGACTCAGTGCGACGTGTTGCAAGCACTGGGCAAACCCTTGCTGGCGGAACGCGCCAACGATTTACGTGATTTACGTCAGCGGGTGCTGCGCGTCTTACTCGGCGACGCCCTACACATTGATATCCCCATCGGCGCCATTGTGGTTGCCAACGAGCTGACGCCGTCTGATGTGCTGATGCTCAGTCAGCGCCACGTTGCAGGAATTTGCATGGCCGAAGGCGGCGCGACCTCGCATGTGGCTATTCTGGCCCGGGGTAAAAACCTTCCGTGCTTAGTAGCGCTTGGCTCACAGCTGCTGGATCTGCAGCCAGGCCACACCGTCGTGCTGAATGCCGATCAAAGCGCGTTGGAGCTGACCCCCAGCACCGAACGCCTCCAGCAGGTCAGCGAGTTGCGACAGCAACTTCTACAGCGGCGGCGCCATCAGCAGGAGCATGCGCACACGCCGGCGGCAACCCGAGATGGCGCAACCATTGAAGTGGCTGCCAACGTGGCTTCAAGCCGTGATGCTGCCGAGGCGCTAGCGGCTGGTGCCGATGGCGTAGGATTATTGCGCACTGAGTTTTTGTTCGTTGACCGCATCACCGCTCCGGATGAGCACGAGCAACTGGCGGCCTATCAAAGCGTGCTCGACGCCATGGGTGACAAGTCGGTAATCATTCGCACCATTGACGTCGGTGGCGACAAGCAACTGCCCTACCTCCCGCTGCCAACCGAGGCCAACCCTGTGCTGGGCCTGCGCGGCATTCGCCTGGGTCAACTGCGCCCGGAACTGCTCGACCAACAATTGCGTGCCTTGCTTAGGCTCTGCCCGCAGCAGCGCTGCAGAATCTTGCTGCCCATGGTCAGCGAAGTGGATGAGTTACTCGCTGTCCGCCATCGACTGGACACGTTGGGCGCCGAACTCGGGATCATTCATCGCGCTGAGCTGGGGGTCATGATTGAAGTGCCGTCGGCGGCGCTGCTGGCGGAGCAATTGGCCGAACATGCTGATTTTCTGTCCATCGGCACCAATGACCTTTCCCAATATACCTTGGCCATGGACCGCGACCACGCCGGGCTTGCGGCCCGGGTCGATGCTCTGCACCCGGCGCTGCTGCGCCTGATCGCGATGACCTGTGCCGGTGCTGCACGCCACCAACGCTGGGTGGGAGTATGCGGCGCGCTAGCCTCCGACCCGCTGGCAACGGCGGTGCTGATCGGCCTTGGCGTGCGCGAACTGTCGGTGAGCGCGTCAGAGGTGGGTGAAATCAAGGCACGGGTTCGTCAGCTGGACCTGAGTGAATGCCAACGCTGGAGCCAATCGTTGCTCAATTTGAACAGCGCGCAGGCGGTTCGTCAGGCGTGCCAACAGCACTGGATACCTGACTCATCCGAACAACAAAAATAAGGAGAACCGCCATGTACCAACAGATGATCGAAGGCTTACAGCGGCTTGGCCGAGCCCTGATGTTGCCCATCGCTATCTTGCCCATCGCCGGCCTGTTGCTGCGCCTCGGTGATACCGACTTGTTGAACATCGCCATCGTGCATGCGGCTGGCAATGCCATTTTTGCCAACCTGGCGTTGATTTTCGCCATTGGCATTGCCGTCGGTTTTGCTCGCGACAATAACGGAACCGCAGGCCTGGCCGGCGCCATTGGCTACTTGGTGATGGTCTCTGCGCTCAAGGTGCTCGACCCTAAAATCGACATGGGCATCCTCGCTGGAATCATCAGCGGCCTAATGGGTGGCGTGCTGTATAACCGCTTTAAGGACATCAAGCTCCCGGAGTATTTGGCGTTTTTCGGCGGTCGACGCTTTGTGCCCATCGCCACGGGATTGTCCGCCGTGGTGCTTGGGTTGATATTTGGGCTGATATGGCCGCCGCTGCAAGAAGGTATCAACAGTCTTGGCAAGCTGATGCTGGAAAGCGGCAGCGTGGGTGCCTTTGCCTTCGGCGTCATGAACCGGATTCTGATCATCACCGGGCTGCACCACATCCTGAATAATCTGGTGTGGTTTGTGTTTGGCACCTTCACCGATCCGGAAACAGGACGTGTGGTGACAGGCGACTTGGCACGTTACTTTGCGGGCGACCCGGAAGGCGGCCAGTTCATGACGGGAATGTTCCCGATGATGATGTTCGGCCTGCCCGCAGCCTGCCTGGCGATGTACCGCAACGCCCTTCCCACCCAGCGCAAATTGATCGGCGGCGTTCTGCTGTCGATGGCCCTGACTTCGTTTCTGACCGGCGTCACCGAACCGATTGAGTTCGCGTTCATGTTCCTTGCACCGCTCTTGTATTTGATACATGCGCTGTTAACCGGCTTGTCCATGGCGCTGACGGCCCTGCTCAATATCCACTTGGGTTTCACCTTTTCCGGCGGCGCGATCGACATGGCGCTGGGCTGGGGCAAGTCCACCAACGGCTGGATGATTTTTCCGTTCGGGCTGCTTTACGGGGTGGTTTATTACGTGGTGTTCGACTACTGCATTCGCCGTTTCAATTTGAAAACCCCTGGGCGCGAACAACTGGCGAACAACCCCGCAGCCACAGTCCCGCACAGCGAACGTGCCGGTGCGTACATCCGCGCGCTGGGCGGTGGCGCTAATTTGCTGAGTATCGACGCCTGTACCACACGCTTGCGCCTGCACCTGGCTGACCGCAGTAAAGCAATCGACAGCGAACTTAAGGCCCTTGGCGCCATGGCTATTGTGCGACCTGGCAATGCCGGGAGTTTGCAAGTGGTGGTAGGGCCAATGGCCGACAGCCTGGCAGACGAACTGCGGGTCGCGTTGCCCAATGCGAGTGTGTTGCCAGCAATGTCGGCCACAGCCGAGGTTAAGTCAGAGCCACAACCAATCACCGTCATCGAAGCACAACAATGGCTGGCAGCGTTGGGGGGCAATCAAGTGATGCAGGTCGACTGCGTTGCCCTTACACGTCTGCGCGTACGATTGGGTGCAGACCAGCAAATGGCTGAAAATCGCTTGAACACGTTGGGGTGTTTGGGGCTGAGTCAGTTGGAAGACGGCGTGTGGCACATACTGGTTGGCAACCGCGCTCAAGGGTTGAGCGAGGCGATAAAGCCGATGCTGGCCAAGGGTTGAACCGCTGTGGGAACGAACTTGTTCGGGAAGCTGGCGACGCGGTCCTTCTGGCATACCGTGGCGCTACCTTCGCGAACAAGTTCGCTCCCACCGGGATCTGTGCTGGATGAAGATCTGTGGTCGGTTTGCCGACGAAGGCGTTGTATCGGGCGAATCAGAAATCGGCCAAGCGCCACACTTCGTAGGCAGGCGTTTCGTAGGGATGGCTCTGTTTCAGGGCCACCACCACGTGCGCAATCAGCTCGTCAGCCACGACCAGTTCGACTTTCCATTCCTGCACTTGCTCGATCTCGCCTGCCTGCCCAATGAACGGCTGACTGCCGTCCAGCGGGCGGAACTGACCTTGACCCAGCACTTGCCACGAGCAGTGATCATAAGCGCCGATCCGCCCCGCACCCGCGGCGAATACAGCGCTTTTGACCTCGTCAACATGACTCGGCGGAACAAAAAAGCAAAGCTTGTACATGGGCTGACCTTAGCCTCAGTTCACCCACACCCGTGCGTTACGGAAGATGCGCATCCAGGCGCCGTCTTCTTCCCACTCTTCCGGACGCCATGAGTTCTGCACGGCGCGGAATACCCGCTCAGGGTGCGGCATCAGGATAGTCACACGACCGTCGCGGGTGGTCATACCACCGATACCGCGTGGCGAGCCGTTCGGGTTGGCCGGGTACTTTTCAGTGACCTTGCCGTGGTTGTCGACGAAACGAATCGCCACCGAGCCAGACACATCAGCCTGGATCAACGCGTCTTGGCTGGCGAACTCAGCGTGACCTTCACCGTGGGCAATGGCGATCGGCATGCGCGAACCGGCCATGCCCTGCAGGAAGATCGATGGCGAATCCTGCACTTGTACCATCGCAACCCGTGCTTCGAACTGCTCGGAACGGTTACGCACAAAATGCGGCCAGGCCTCGCTGCCCGGAATCAATTCGCGCAGGTTGGACAACATCTGGCAACCGTTGCACACGCCCAGGGTGAAGCTGTCCTGGCGCTCGAAGAAGCCTTGGAAAGCGTCCCGTGCACGGGTGTTGAACAAGGCCGATTTAGCCCAGCCTTCGCCTGCACCCAGTACGTCGCCGTAGGAGAATCCACCGCAGGCCACCAGACCTTTGAACTCCTCCAGATCAACGCGACCGGCGAGGATATCGCTCATGTGCACGTCGATGGCGTTGAAGCCAGCACGGTCAAACGCAGCCGCCATCTCGACCTGGCCGTTAACGCCCTGCTCACGCAGAACCGCTACTTGGGGACGAATGTTTTTCTTGATGTACGGCGCGCTGATGTCGTCGTTTACGTCGAAACCCACTTTGACAGTGAGGCCGGGGTTGTCTTCTTCGAGCAATACGTCGAACTCTTGTTCGGCGCACTCGACGTTGTCACGCAGACGCTGGATCTGGTAGCTGGTTTCAGCCCACTGACGCTGCAGCAAACGACGCTGACCGCCGAATACCGGATTACCGTTGAAACTGATGCCCACTTCGTCATTGTTCACCGGCTGACCGATGACCGAGACGCACTCGCCAAGGCCGGCCGCACTGAATTGCGCAAGCACGTCTGGAGTATCGTCCTGACGAACCTGGATCACTGCGCCCAGTTCTTCGTTGAACAGGATCGCCGCCAGATCAGCCGTGGTTTCGGCAAGGCCATCAAGGAACAGGTTCAAGCCGCAATGACCAGCAAAGGCCATTTCCAGAGCGGTAACCAACAGGCCGCCGTCAGAGCGGTCGTGGTAAGCCAGTAAGTGACCGTCAGCGTTGAGGCCCTGGATCACTGCGAAGAACGCCTTGAGATCTTCGGCGTCATCGACGTCTGGCGCAACACGCCCGAGCTTGCCGTGCACCTGAGCCAGAATGGAGGCGCCCATGCGGTTTTGACCACGGCCCAAGTCGATCAGGATAAGGTCGGTCTCGCCCTTGTCCATACGCAGTTCAGGGGTCAGGGTTTTGCGGATATCGGTCACGGGCGCAAAGCCCGTCACGATCAACGACAGCGGCGAGGTCACGCTCTTGTCGGTGCCGTCTTCGCGCCATTGGGTTTTCATGGACATGGAGTCCTTGCCCACTGGAATAGTGATACCCAGTTCCGGGCACAGCTCCATGCCGACCGCTTTCACGGTGTCGTACAAACGGGCGTCTTCGCCGGGGTGACCGGCAGCGGACATCCAGTTGGCCGACAGTTTGATGTCGGAGATTTTTGCGATGCGCGACGCAACGATGTTGGTCAGGGTCTCGCCAATTGCCATGCGGCCAGAGGCCGGAGCATCCAGCAGCGCCAACGGGGTACGTTCGCCCATGGCCATCGCTTCACCGGTTTCAACGTCGAAACTGGTGGCGGTCACAGCGCAGTCAGCCACGGGCACTTGCCATGGGCCAACCATTTGATCTCGCGCTACCAGGCCGGTAATGGACCGGTCGCCGATCGTGATCAGGAAACTTTTGCTGGCGACTGCCGGGTGGTGCAGAACCCGTGTCACGCACTCTTCGATATTCAGCGTGCTTGGGTCGAAATCATCACCCAGCGCATCTTCGCGAACAGCCGAGCGGTGCATGCGCGGCGCTTTGCCGAGCAATACTTCCAGCGGCATGTCTACAGGGCTGTTGCCAAAATGACTGTCAGTTACGGTCAATTGCGGCTCGGCCGTGGCTTCACCGACGACGGCAAACGGGCAACGCTCACGTTCGCAAATAGCTTTGAAGCGCTCGAAATCCGCAGCGCCAACCGCCATCACATAGCGTTCCTGGGATTCGTTGCTCCAGATTTCCAGCGGGGCCATGCCCGGCTCGTCATTTGGAATGTTGCGCAGTTCGAAACGACCACCGCGCTCGCCATCGTTGACCAATTCCGGGAAGGCGTTGGAAAGACCGCCGGCGCCGACATCGTGGATGAAGCTGATTGGGTTGTCTTCGCCCAACTGCCAGCAACGGTCGATCACTTCCTGGCAACGACGCTCCATCTCTGGGTTTTCACGCTGAACCGACGCAAAGTCCAAATCTGCCGAGCTGGTGCCGGTGGCCATTGACGATGCAGCACCGCCGCCCAGACCGATCAACATCGCCGGGCCGCCGAGTACGATCAGCTTGGAGCCAACTACGATTTCGGCTTTCTGTACGTGTCCGTCACGGATGTTGCCCATACCGCCCGCCAACATGATCGGCTTGTGGTAACCACGGACTTCATCACCGTGAAGGGTGCTGATGGACTGTTCGAACGTGCGGAAATAACCGGTTAAGGCCGGACGACCGAATTCGTTGTTGAATGCAGCACCGCCTAATGGGCCTTCGAGCATGATGTCCAGCGCGGTAACGATGCGCTCAGGTTTGCCGTACGGCACTTCCCAAGGCTGTACGAAACCGGGGATTTGCAGGTTGGACACGGTAAAACCGGTCAGGCCCGCTTTCGGCTTGGCACCACGGCCAGTAGCACCCTCATCCCGAATCTCACCACCCGAACCGGTCGCCGCACCAGGGAATGGCGCGATGGCAGTTGGGTGGTTGTGGGTCTCGACCTTCATCAAGATGTGCACCGGCTCCTGCACCGCACCGTACTGGCGGGTCTCAGGATCCGGGAAGAAACGGCCAGCAACCGGGCCAGCGATAACCGCAGCGTTGTCCTTATAAGCAGACAACACACCTTCGCCATGCATCTGGAAGGTGTTCTTGATCATGCCGAACAGGCTTTTTTCCTGATTCTCGCCGTCGATGTCCCAGCTGGCATTGAAGATTTTGTGACGGCAATGCTCAGAGTTGGCCTGAGCGAACATCATCAATTCGATGTCGTGGGGATTACGCCCCAGCGTGGCAAAACTTGTAACCAAATAATCGATTTCGTCGTCAGCCAGGGCCAGGCCCAATGCGACGTTGGCTTTCTCCAATGCGCCACGACCACCACCCAATACATCAACGGCAGTCAGCGGCTTCGGTTCGGCGTGGCTGAACAAGCCGGCAGCCTGCTCCAGCGAGCCCAATACCAACTGGGTCATGCGGTCATGCAAGCAACCGGCGATCAGCTCAGCGTCAGCGTCGCTGAACTGGCCTTCTACATAGAAGGCGATCCCGCGCTCAAGGCGCTGGATTTTTGTCAGGCCGCAATTGCGCGCGATATCGCTGGCTTTGCTCGACCATGGCGAAATGGTGCCAAACCGCGGCAACACCAGGAACAGCCTGCCGCCTGGTTCTTGAACCGGCACGCTTGGGCCGTATTTCAGGAGACGTGCAAGCACCTGCTGTTCTTCATCGCTAAGAACGCCAGCGACCTCAGCGAAGTGGGCGAATTCGGCGTACAAGCCACTGACACCTGAAACTTTGAGTTCCAGTTGCGCAAGTAATTTGCTGTGGCGGAAGGCAGAAAGGGCAGGAGCACCGCGCAGGATCAACATCTTCGGGACAGCCTCGGGAAGGGGTGTGCTTTGAGGCCGTGCATTCTAGCCTAAACCGCCCCTTTCGGCACCCAAAACGGTGGCCTCTGACGTCGCCGGGTGTCGGCGCCCCGAGAACACCCCTGCTCTATCAGACCTGCTCATCTCTGTCGAGATATGGTGCTGGGGGTCCTTTGCGTATACTGCACCGATGTTTTCCCAATCCGCTTTCCGCCCGCTGTGCGCCAAATGGCTCATCGCAACCGGACTCTTCCTAATGCTCGGCGCCTGTGTTGATAAACCCAACACACTGGAGCGAGTCAAGGAGGATGGCGTTTTGCGCGTCGTAACTCGTAACAGTCCGGCCACTTATTTTCAGGATCGGACCGGCGAAACCGGTTTTGAATACGAGTTGGTCAAGCGTTTCGCCGAAGATCTCGGCGTCACTCTGAAGATCGAGACCGCAGACAATATCGACGATTTATTCGATGAGTTGCACAAACCCGGCGGCCCCGTCCTCGCTGCGGCAGGCTTGGTGGCGACCGATTCGCGTAAATTGCAGGTGCGTTTTTCCCACCCTTACCTACAAGTCACGCCGCAAATCATCTATCGCAACGGCCAATCCCGACCTTCGACCCCCGCGGATTTGATCGGTAAAAAGATCATGGTGCTTAAAGGCAGCAGCCACGCAGAGCAACTGGCTGCGCTGAAATTGAAAATGCCTACGCTGGAATACGAAGAATCCGATGCCGTTGAAGTCGTCGACCTGCTGCGAATGGTCGATGAAGGACAAATTGACCTGACGTTGGTCGATTCGAATGAATTGGCAATGAATCAGGTGTATTTCCCTAACGTGCGCGTCGGCTTTGATTTGGGCGATGGTCGCGATCAGCGCTGGGCAGTTGCGCCGGGTGAAGACAACAGCTTGCTGAACGAGATCAACAAATTTCTGGACAAGGTCGAAAAGAACGGCACCCTTCAGCGCCTGAAAGACCGTTATTACGGCCACGTAGACGTATTGGGTTATGTCGGCGCCTACACCTTTGCCCAGCACCTGCAAGAGCGCTTGCCGAAATACGAAAAGAATTTCCGCACGTCCGCCAAGGAAGAACAGGTGGACTGGCGATTACTCGCGGCCATCGGTTATCAGGAATCGCTTTGGCAGGCTGAGGTGACCTCGAAAACCGGTGTGCGCGGCCTGATGATGTTAACCCAGAGCACCGCGCAAGCCATGGGCGTGGTCAATCGGCTAGACGCCAAGCAAAGTATCGAGGGCGGGGCAAAGTATTTTGCTTCGATGAAGGATCAGTTGGACGACAAGATTGAAGAGCCTGATCGCACGTGGCTGGCGCTGGCAGCTTATAACGTCGGCAGCGGCCATTTGGACGACGCCCGAAAACTGACGGAAGCCGAAGGGCTGAACCCCAATAAATGGCTCGACGTGAAAAAGATGTTGCCGCGTCTGGCGCAGAAGAAATGGTTCAGCAAAACCCGCTACGGTTACGCCCGAGGCGGCGAACCCGTGAGCTTTGTCGCCAACATCCGCCGTTATTACGACATCCTGACATGGGTGACCCAGCCGCAGCTCGAAGGCAGCCAAGTGACCGACGGCAACCTGCATGTACCGGGTGTCGACAAGACCAAACCCCCAGAAGAAAATCCAACGCTCTGACCATCAGACCGCGTCGCAGTTCGCACAGGTGGGATCACTTTGTGGGACCGAATTTATTCGGGAATGTATTCACATCCGACATCATCTGCGCCTGACTCAACACCTTCCCGAATGAATTCGGTCCCACAGAGATTTGCAGACAATATTCAGACCTTCGCCCGCCGCGCTTTGAAGAATTCACTCAACATTGTCCCGCACTCTTCGGCCAACACCCCACCTTCGAACAGCACCCGATGGTTGAGAAATCCCTGAGTAAAAAACTGCCCCTGACTCTGAACGATGCCGGCCTTGGGCTCGAGCGCGCCGTACACCACCCGGGCAATGCGTGAATGCACGATCAAACCGGCGCACATGCTGCACGGTTCGAGGGTGACGTAGAGGGTGCTGCCTGACAGCCGATAATTACCCAGCGCCTGCGCAGCCGCCCGAATCGCGACCATTTCCGCATGAGCGCTGGGGTCGTGGCCACTGATCGGGCAGTTAAAGCCGCGACCAATGATTTCGCCGTTTTGCACCACCACCGCCCCCACCGGCACTTCGCCCAGCACCCCACCTTGGGCGGCGAGCGCCAGCGCTTCGCGCATAAAGTGCTGATCCTGACTGCGATCAATAATCTGTGGCTGCCTCATCAGGACACCTCAATTGCGGCCATAAGCCCGGTTTCCATGTGGTCAATCACATGGCAGTGGAACATCCAGATGCCGGGATTATCGGCCACCAATGCCACGCGAGCGCGCTCGTTTTTTCCTAACAAATAGGTATCGGTGAAATACGGGATGATAGCTTTGCGGTCCGAGGCGATGACCTTGAAGCTCATACCGTGCAGGTGAATCGGATGTTGGTACTGAGTCATGTTCTTCAATTCGAAAATATAGCTTTTACCTTTCACCAGCTTGGCGATAGGCCGGTCCGCACAGGTTTTGTCGGTAATGTCCCACGCCTTGCCGTTAATCTGCCACAGGCTTGGCGGCGCACCGTTTTCGACGTTGACTGAGACGGAGCCCACCCATTCGAAATTGAAGTTGAGCGTCTCCGCACTGGCCAGGTCTGGTTCTGCAATCGGATTGGCTGGCAATGGTCGCGGCCATGCGCCCGGCGCCTCGTTGTTGGCGACTGAGCGAAAGGTACCCAAGCGAACAGGCCCATTGCGTATCGAAATCTCTTTTCCGGCGGCCGGGGCCTTTATCGCCAAGCACACGCGCATACCCGGTCCCAGCCAGTAATCCTTGCCCAGCGGGCGAGGCGTGATCGGGTTGCCATCCAACGCGTAAATCTGCGCCTCAGCGTCCGGCAGGTTCAGGCGGTAGGTTAGGGTGTTGTCGAGGTTGAGCACCCGCACCCGAACAATCTGCCCCGCAGGCAAGTCGATGATCGCCTGTGGCACGCCATTGATCGTCGACAAGCGCCCCGCCGTTCCGCCTCGGGCAGCTTCCCGGGGCACACTAAAATCGGTGAAGGCGCCTGCCTCGTCAACATGCCAGCTTTTCAGGCTGAGTGTTCGCTCGTGCTTGAACCCCGTCGGTTCGCGCTCTTCCACGATCAATGCGCCCACCAAGCCACGCCCCAGTTGCTCACTGCTGTTCACGTGCGGGTGATACCAATAGCTTCCCGCATCAGGAACCCGGAACTGGTAATCGAAGTACTCACCCGGTAGCACCGGTAACTGCGACACGTAGGGCACACCGTCCATTTCCAGCGGTAAACGAATGCCGTGCCAATGAATAGTCGTCGGCACTGGCAGCTTATTAACGAAGCGCACCCGCAGCCAATCGCCTTGGCGCACGCGCAGCTCAGTGCCAGGCACAGTGCCACCGAACGCCCAGGCCGGGGTTTGATGACCGGCAACCAACTCAAGGTCCAACGGCGCGGCGATCAGTTCGTAGACTGGGCCAACCGGTGAATCCCGGCGTCCCAGCCAATATCGCGATGCGCCACCCGCGCCGAAACCGACAACGGCAAGACCGACTAGACCGCCAAGCAGTTGCCTACGGGTAAATGACATGAATACAAAAACGCCTGAGTAAACACAAAACGCCCCGTTATACAGAGAAGCGCAACGGCATGGAAAAGGGCCGCCACGATACACCGCGTCACGCGCCAGGCAAAACGCCCACGTTTATAGCCTGCTAACACCGGGCTGATTGGGTGCTCCTGTTGATGCATTCAAGCCCAATAAATAGTTAGTGCCAAACAGGTAGGGTCATCGGCCACTATGGGGATCACCTTTTTCACGGATGAAAAAATGCACTCGTTTAAACCGTTCCAACAATCGACCGGCGCATCGCCCGACGAAGCAGCACTTAAAATCATGGGCCAGCGACTGGTAGAGGCCTGCCCGGACATGCTCGAAATGGCGCGGGACGCGGCGAAGGAAATCCTTCGTAAACGCACCGGGGCCGACCTTGAACCCGATCATGTTTATTGGCACCGATTTTCCACTTCAGTCAGTAGCCCACGGACATTCAGCGGCTGGCAACATTACGACCCACCCATTGAATCCCTGACGCTGCCGCAATTGGTCATGCGCCGTTTCAACGCCCACGACCAGGACAATGCGCTCGACCTTCAAGTGATTGGAGGCTTTTACACCGCTGGTCCATCGGCCAAGGTTTTCAATGAAACCAATGAAGTCAGGCTGCTGCCTGCCGAGGTGTTGAGCGACCTTTGGGAGATTGATTTCAGCAGCCGCTATGCCGCAAAACGGCAATCTTTCTGGCAGGACTACGCCGATGACTTCCGGACCATGGCCAAAGCCAACTTCATCGCCCGCGCACTGGAGGAACGCGACGGTGGCCGGCTGACAGCAAAAAACTTCAACACCGTCATCAGCGCCGTCTGTGGAGATGTTTCCGGGCCCATAAGTCTGGAGATGCTCAGATCCGAAGCGCCTGGTGCCAATAACCTACGTGTGTGCGTGCTTGATATAGATGGCATTGCTGCCAGCAATATAGTGCGCATCATCGACCAGCACGGCAGGCAAATAGTCTATGTGCCTGGCGACATTGATGCGTTCCATGTGTTCGAAACGCCGGACGACCTTCAGTGGTGGATCATGTCGCAGACCAACAGAGCGCAGAACCGCGCCGCGTTTATGGCGCACTTCCCCTTGTCCAGCCATGTACAAGACAACAGCTCCATTGGCTTGAACAACATGATCGACCTGCTGTTCAGTCAGTGGGGAGCCCCCGGTCCAGGCATTCTCAACCAAAGTGATCAACCCATTGCCGGAGACGCCTTTACATGGATGCGTGACGCGGCAAAAGATCGAATGATGGCAGACGCGTACTTTTCCGTGCACTCCAATAGCGACCTGAGAAAGCAACTGTGGATTGGCTTTCTGAATAACTTCTCGCGGATCGCCGGTGGAGTAGCCGCGCTCGATTGGCCCGTTGCATTGGTGGCAGTGGGTGCGGGCCTGACCAATACGGGTCTGAACATCGATCAAGCAGTTAATGGCCACACCACCGCAGAGCGTAAAGCAGGTGTCATTGGTGCGATTCTCAGCAGCGTGGATGCGCTGTTCAATAGCCTTTTTCTTATCGGGGCCGGAGGGGCATCTGCAGAAGGCGAAGCGACACTGGAAGTAATCGTACCCGAGGAAGGGATTAACCCCATCGAACCGATTGAACACACCAGCCTCGTCGCTGAGCTTGAATCATTGGCACCCGGTCCGGTGTACCCGGTGCAAAGTGATGCACTGTTGGCGCCCTTCGAAACCAACGTATTGCTCGATAGCTACACGCCATTGAACAAGGGCAGGATGCGCGGCATTTACATCCTGGAGAACGGCGAAACGTACATTTCAATGGATGACTTCGCCTATGCAGTGCGCTATTCCAATGAGATTAAAAGCTGGGTGATGATCGACCCCTCCAATCCTTTCTCGTTTTACCGAAATTTGCCCGTGCGCTTGAATGCCACTGGCGAATGGGAGCCGGTGTTGGCCAATGGGCTAAAAGGCGGCGGCAAGATCCTCGGTAAACTGCCTTGGGGCCGTGCAGCCACGATCGCCCCTGAGGTCGAGCCAGTTATCAACCCGTACGATGTAGTGGAGTTGGAGAAAGCAGATTTACGCGCCGCCGCGGAGGGGGCATCCCAAAACGTGCTCAGCGGTCAGAACGTAAGCCTGGCACCGGGCTGGCGCGATCCTTATGTGCGATTCAGGGCCACCAGACTGCGTTTATCTGCGGACGCCGATGCGTTCTACGCAAAACTTGAACTACCACCGCGGCCAGAAATGCCCGTGCTGGAGGCGACAACCAAGGGTAAAACCTTGTTTAAAAAGATGTTCGAAAAAAGCTCTGGCTTGGTCATCGGAGAAAACCACTCAAGCATCGGCAGCAAACAGATTTTGATTGAGAACATGCCGCAACTGGCTAAGCTCAAGGTGAAAACCCTGTACATGGAACACCTGCTTACAGACTTCCATCAAGCGGACCTCGACCTTTTTGCCCGTACGGGCAAAATGCCGAAAGGCCTTAAGCGTTACATTGACAGTCTTGATGGCGGCCACCGTACAGACCCCAGCGGGCGGTATACGTTTTTGGCACTGATCAAAACGGCAAACGAAAATCATATTCGCATCCAAGCGATAGATTGTATGGCCAGCTACCGGCTAGCCGGAATGCCCGATCCTAGCGAAACGCTTCGGCAAAAAATGATGAACTTTTTCTCCTCTAGCGTTATCCGCGCCGACCAAGCTGCCCGGGGCCCGAGTCGATGGGTAGCCTTGGTGGGTAACAGCCATGCCAATACGTTCAAAGGAGTGCCAGGTGTCAGCGAACTGGACGGCGCCATCGGCCTGAAGATTGAAGACGTCCCCAAGGGCCAATCCAAGGGTGTCGAAGTGGACCCTGGCCGAGACATGATAGACAACCTAGGTCGTGACGCGGGCCGCGTTCAAAGCGACTTCCGGCTGCAGATGGAGACACGCCCGGCAGAAGTAGCGCCGGACACGTCTGACGAGCGGCTGGTTCGGGTAGGTATGTTCACTATCGACAATACTGCCGAGCCAGTGTTGATTCACCGCAGCGGGGAGAACGTGCTTGTACGTACGCCGATCAAATCGGATGGCGGGCATTTTTATATCGAAAGACCGAAATGGCCGTACATCAGCGGTCGACGCTTTGACAGTATTCGAGAGCTGGTGAGTGCGTTGATGCTGATGGGTATGGAGTGGGTGGACTGATATTTAAGCTATAGGCGTCAGTTAGTTACTGAGTTCTATCGGAAAGCCGCGGATTAAGATTAGCGGCTTTTTGATTGGGCCTCGTCAGTGAGTGTCGGGCGAGGTTTTGAAGCGTTCGGACTCCAAACGCTTAAGTCAAAGGCAGAAGCCGTTGCGCCGGATAAGTAGGCCATAGGAGTTTCATCTTCAAGTCCCATCGACGCGCGACTGGTCCGGCTCTGTGTCCGGGGGGCGGAGGACGTGTCGGTATTTCCCTTGGCTACTTTCCACAGGGCTTGGCCCGCGCGCCCATTGCATCCGCCTCAGCTTCCAGCCCGGGATTGTCGTTGACCGCCATACCCTTCATCTGCCGAGTCGGCCTAACCCGCCCCTGCGCCTGCAGCACCACATGCCACGCCTCATGCGGCAAATGCTTCTCCTGCCCGGAAGCCAGATGAATTTCACTCCCCTGCGCATAGGCATGGGCATTCAATTGCGCCGGTTTCTCGGAGTTATAGTGAACCTTCACATGGTCCATGCTCATGCCCGAGAGGGATTCAATCCCGGCCTTAAGCTGGTTCGGCAGACCCGTGTTATTAGGTGATGCTTCTTTGGCCTGTACCGCCGATGTGCGATTGTCCTGCAGCACTGCCGCGCTCTGCCGTTGGAGGACGGGATCGGCATTGACGCTGGCAGTTTTTTTCTTGCTCTGGGGAATAAGTTCACTCATGACGCTTGGCTCCTGCCGACTTGTATGGTTTTGTTATCTTTGCGCAGCTCGCGTTTGATGCCGTCCAGCAAATCGCTACTGCTCACTGTGCGACTGTTACGGCTGATGGCATTGAGGGCGCAGTAGCGCAGGACGTTGATGATGGCGCCGCCAGCCAGTTCGTGGTCGTTGGCCAATTGCGGCAAGTCGACATCGGCCTCCAGTTCGCAAACGCCGTCGAACGCGTTTATCCACAGCTGCAAGCGTTGCGCCGCTGAGGGCATGGTGAAGTGGATCATCGACTGAACGCGCCGGGTGAAGGCTTCGTCCATATTGGCCTTGAGGTTGGTGGCGAGGAGGACGGTACCGGGGAAGCTTTCGATGCATTGCAGCAAATAGCCAGCTAGTTGGTTGGCAGGACGATCGTTGGAGGTCGACGCGCTGGTGCGCTTGCCGAATAGCGCGTCGGCTTCGTCGAAGAACAAAATCCAGTTCTTGTAACGGGCAACATCGAATACCTTGCCGAGATTTTTTTCGGTTTCATCCATATATTTCGACACCATCATAGACAAGTCCACCCGATACACCTCGCGCCCGCTGACTTTGCCCAGCAAGGCGGCGGTCAGGGTTTTGCCGGTGCCGGACGGGCCGTAGAAGACTGCGCGAAAACCTGGCTTAACCTTATTGCCCAGCCCCCAGTCCTGCATCAGCGTCTGGCCGTGGGCAAGCCAGGTACGGACCTCTCCCACCTGTGCTGCCACGCTGTAGTCCAGGACCAGATCGGACCATTGCAACGGCGTAGTCATCGGACTGGCGGGAAACGCGGGGCTCAGTTCCAGACGCACCTGTTAGCCCGTCAGCAGGTAATGCAGCCACTGCTCGGACATCGACAGCACACCCGCCATCAGCGGCACTTTATCGTCGCTACGCTCCAAAGTGAGTAGCTGTTGCGCGGCAAAGCGATGCTGCGGGGAGAGGATGCGTAGCGCTTCCAGACGGCTGAGCGGGTCGTTGGCGCTGAGCAGGAACGCCAGCGTCTGCCCGGTCGGCAGGAAACCGTTGAAGGCCTTTTCGGTATGGCCGCCAAACTCAGTGAAGCCACGGCCGCTGACACCGTTGACTCCAAAAAAGATATCCAGTGCTTCAGGTCGCAAATGCGGGGCCAGAGCGAGGGCCAGCGCTAGACGCTCATGGCGGTCGAGTTGCCAGTCCTGTATTTGGCACCCATAAATGCTTTCAGGGTCCAGCTCGGGGGCGGGAATTTCCTCAGCAGATTGCTCATGGCCATCCTGCTTCAGATAACGGGAAACTACCTGATCGATGACGGCAACCGACCAGTCCAGCTCACGGTACAAGGCATCGAGATTTTGCGTATGGCTGTACATCGTTGGCCTTCCTTAGTTATCGCAGACAGCTATCAAGTCAACTATCCGACCAGCAATTCAACATCCTCCAGGCTCATGTCGGCCCAGGAGAAGAACACTTGGTTCAACCCCATTCTATGGGCTCAAGTTCAATCGACGGGGTGGCAGTGGAACAGTCCGCCTCGCCGCATCTGACTTACGCAGCATAAGCCGCTGCCGTGGCAGCTCTAAGGCCCGCCTGCAATGAACTCAACTTCACCGTAGCGAATGCCAGTTGGGACTGAGCATGCGCAAGTTGCTGGCTGACGTTATCGCCGTTCACCAGCGCCGCCTTGTAACTTTTGACGGCGTTGCGATAGAACAGATTCAACGACGCTGCTACGCCACTATTGGCCGAAGCATCTGCGCCAACACCAGACAGCTCAGCTTCCGGCACGCCCATTGATACGTTCCAGCCAGACTTTATTTTCGACTGGAGGACGATCACCTGATCCGCCGCCAAATTGATAATGTTATGAGACTCCAGCAGCGTCGATTCAGCCACATAACAGCTTTGCAGTGCAGTCAGGGTTAACGCCACGGCATTGTTGGCGTCGCTGGTCGACTTGGACATGAACGCCACCAAAGTGTCCGGCACCAGCGGATTCAAAGCTTTCTGCTTGCTGACAATTTGCGTGGCCTTGTTGATGACCTCAACGGAAAAAATCAGCATATTGATAAGGCTCGACATGTTTTTGGATAGCAGTGAAATGTCCGTTGCGACCCTGCTCCCCTGCTCCTTGGCCAATTCATAGTTTTTCGCCAGGCTATCAACGCCGGAGACCAAATCCTTGCCCCGTTTGTAGTTGCTCAATGCGCTGGCTTGACTGTGTTCAGCCTGAAACAGAAGCGCGGTGAACTGGTTGGACTTCGCCTGTATAGCATCGACAATCACCTGATGCTGAGCAACGCGATTTTGAGCGAGCGAGACCTGATTCGTCAGGTGCTGAATGTCCTTGGACTGGTTTACTGCGATGCCATCCACCATAGAGTCGTGAATCATTTCATGTCTCCCCGTACAAGAATAATTAATGATTGGCTGGCAGTGTTATGGCATCCAGCGCGGATGACAGCGCGCTCACATACTCGTCGCCATGATCGTTTGTTTCGCTGTTGATCACGGTCAGGATGTAGGGCTTGTAAGTAGCCTTCGGTTTGAGCACGTTGCCAAAATTGTCGGTGGTGGTCGGATAAATGGAAACACTGTAATGATCCCCGCGACCGTTATCGGGCTGCTTATCGATCGTGCTTTCAGACTGAGCCTCATCGACTGCGGCATCCTCTGGACTTTTTTTCCCGGACGCCTCGCTGGCGCTGATAGGTTCCGCCGTCACATAGTTAGAGGGTGCTACCTGCAGCGCAATATCCTTGTTGAAGTAGATAGACGCTTTTCGGAAGGGGACATCGCGCATCAAGGACTCTTCATGCACAACAGGCTCTTCAATCAGGATGCAACGAAACTCCAGTTTCTTGTGGCCAAGTTCGTTACCAGTAGTGCTGAAATGCAGGGTCGTCAACACGCTCTCGGTCGCGGAAGCAGCCGCTGTATGGCTCCCGGACTTTCTTGCCAATGGCAGGTCTGTAGCCGGAATAAACGGCAAGCTGGGCGAGGTAAGAAGGTTTGCGAAATTGTCGATCGAACGTCGGTACTCCATGGAAAGTTCAATATGCAGGTACGCAACATAGCGCTTGCCGGGTGACACAGGGTCGCCGTTGACGTCCTTTTTCAGTATTACCTTGATAGGCTGCTGGTCGTTATTCTCCAACAAATAATCATCGCGGCGATTGCGCTCAAGCAGTTGCTCAGCCTGGTCGATGGTGAACGTGGTCGCTTGCTCAAATGGCAATAACATCAAGCGATAAGGTTTGTCGGCAAGGAACTTGAGATTTTTGGGCTCAGCGTCTTCGGAAGCTGGCATCGGCGCAGACCAGTTGTGGAACGAAACGCCAATTTCAGAACCGCTATAAACCTCAATTGTCAGCCCCATGTTGAGCTGGGAATTTGCGTTCTGATAGGCACGTCTATTGGCTTTCATCAGGCTATCAATAGCCTTTACGCCGCCCTCGGCCTGACGTTCCAAAGTTAACGCCTGACCCGCAGCAGCGTTGTCAGCGATCAGCCGGCTGGAAAAATCGGCTAATGTCGCCTGGCTCGCCGCAAAAAGAATATCGAGCGCGGACCTGACGTCCGCAGTCTCGTTCAGCACAGACTGAATGATGACTTCCGATGCTTTGCTAGAGGCGTCCATGGCCAGCCTGGACAGCGCCTCGGCTTCGCTGGCAACTTTATTGATACAACTATTGGCATGCGCTACTTGTCGGTACACCTCCGTGTCAAGCAGTGAGGCTATTGTATTGTTCAAGGCCGCTCCAATATCGGCAGCCAATGCGACGACGGCGTTGGAGGCAATATTGACGCTAGCTGCTGCGGTCGCCATGTTGGTGACGCTCAGAGCGATCCTATCGTTGGCCCCTGTAGCGGACAGTTGCAGGTCGCTGATTTGCAACTCACTGAGCAGAACTAGGTGATTGATATTCCGGCCAAGTTCCTCAAGACCGGCCGTTTCAAGCTGCGTCTCATAGGCTTTTATCTCCACGCCTTGAGCATTGTAAAGCAGGTAGTCGTTCGCGACTTTCTCGGCGTTTAGCCGGGCCTGCCCCGTCGATAATACCGCCAGGGTCTTATTAACCGTGTCTTGCAGATTATCGTTATAAGTATTCATTCGTGTGTCCTTACAGATTCATGAAAACAAATAGCCCGTTGTTCGCCTCAGGCAACTGCTTGGTGACAACCATCACGTTGGCCAAGTGACATAAATTGCCTTTTCCATCCAGGGAAGTTTGATAACGGAGTATGAATACGGTGAACGCGCTAGTAAAAGATCGTAGGCCCGTCGCTCCACGGTCACATCCCAATGATCCTTGGCATCAGCCAATGATCCGTCCCTCACCAACCAATTACCCCTGAAACCATCAATGCTGGTGCTGCCCGCCTCCGGCCAATATCCAATGAGTGCGCTCAGCAAGCCATGGCACAGCTCTTTTTCTGCATCGCTGATATCAATGGATGACTCCAGAGGCGTATCCAGAGCAATACCGCACAGCAGTTTCTTCAGCGTCACGTAGTGCTCTGGGGTTTGAGTGTCACCTGTTACCAGAAACTGCAAGTAATGCACTGCTCGGCGTTGCGCGCTGTCGCTGACAAACACATCGTTTTCAGTCAGCTCCAGCCGGGAAAACAGCGGTTTGATATAGCCTTGCAGCAGTACCGGGCCGGCATTGTTAATCGGTATGGGCATCAGGTTTACCTGTCGTTTAAGTCGGGACGCCTGGGCTGTCGTGGTTGTGCTCAGACCCAACGGGTACATGTCGAATTTTATACATCACGGAAGGTAAGTAGCTGATGCCCATGGCCGGGGTTGAATCACCACATCATCGCTCGTTTAAAGATGCTGAGTTGGTGAGCGCGCTGACGCTGATGGGGATAGATTGGGTTCAGTAACCACAAACCATACTACTTACCCGCCGATGAACACGGTTACATCGCCCAGCACTATGCTGCCGC
>NZ_JAMFRV010000432.1 GCF_026224925.1 Pseudomonas sp.
CGCCAACCGCTGGAACAGCTGATTGCCCGCCTGCAAGTGGTGACCATCGGCCTGCTCACCGATCTGAGCCAAGGAAAAGTCAACAGCAGCCTGGCTAACTCAGCGCTGTACCTGAAAGTCTTCGGCCACACAGTGATTGGCTGGCGCTGGCTGGAACAGGCGATTCGGGCAGAGGAAGGGTTAGCCAAGGGTAATGAGGCCGACGTGGGCTTCTATAAAGGCAAGCTGCAAGCCGCCCGATACTTCCTGACATGGGAAGTACCGGGTTGCCATCACGAGCTAGCGATCCTGGAAGCGCGGGATGACACCTGCTTGTCGATGCAGGATGAGTGGTTTTAATTCAGACTATTGAAACCGGCGCTCAAGCGTAATGGCCACTTACCATTCATTTGCGCTCCCTGCCGAGATCATCGCCTTACTCTTAAACGGAAAATAGAAGTCTCTGGTTGTATTCAATCGCTCGGTGTACGCCGCAGCAATGATTATGTCCGGATCAAAACTTTGCTCCAACACATGAAAGTAGTCGGGCCGCAGCTTACCGATGACGTCCGAAAATACCCGGGGGCCTGTTAATTCGAATATTTTTATCATGTACGGACTCATCGCCGCTTTCGATGCGGCGTAGAGCTCTGGCGTTGATCTGTCGATATGCGGTCGAGGTGCAGTAAAAAAAGCAGGGTCTTCATTCGCGAAACGCCTACGCATTTCCCGTAACAGCTCTTTTAATACAGGATTGTTAGGACGGCTTGCAAAATGGCTAGTATTGGGACCCACGTAGTTAAATGAGGGGGCTTGAAGTCTGTTGCCCATTAGCACATCACTTGGACCCGCCTCCAATTTAATACCGGAAAAAGATCGCATGATCCTGTCGTCACAGTCCATGTAGATCCCACCGTACTCATCGATCATGCAATAACGAAGCACGTCGGAAGCAGCCGCCAGGTTTTGGTAATCCCCAAAGCGAAAATAATTGAATATCGGGGCATTTTCACTTTTCAAAAAGCCCGAATAAAAAGCTTCGTCTTTGAGCTGGGAAATATGAATGTTGGGATGATTAGCAAAGCGGGCGGACAAATCGTGAAATGCAAGTTCCTTGTCTATATCGATATGAAGGGTAAATTGCAGGTCCGGGCTTTTCGCTGAGTTTTCCGACAAAAGACTTAATAAATCATCACCGGGCAGCCGATTACCCATCCAGATATGGTGAACATGACGAGGGATAGGAGTGGCGTCGGTGGGTAGCTTTGGCAGGCGAGGAAACGTATAGAGTTGGTAATCCTCACTTTGAGCAAGCTTGGCTTCGATTTTTTTATACGCGATTGCATCACCGCTTTGCCATTCACCCCCCGCGTCTCTCCACACGTAATCGAGGTTACTTAATGTCCAGCCCGGGAGCTCAGGGTTCGCGTCATAATAAACACGCGTACGTTTACCCGCCAGTTCAATGAAATACTTGTGCCCTACTGTCTCAATTCCATCAATGGGTATTTCTATCTGGATTTTCGGGGCGTTAGGCTGAAGAACAATGGGCGTTTCTGGTGGTTGGGGAGTAATACCTTCACTTATAGGAGGCAGCAACGAACCGTCAAAACTTTCACCACCTCGCAAACCAGGCTTCAAATCCAGGTCCCATTGCCCAAGGCTTAGCTCTTTGACAAACGGACCAAGCGGACCTTCGCCATACGGCGGGAGAATGCGAAACTGGCTGACCGCATCCACCCATTCAACGCGATACAGCTTTGAATGCAGCCGAATGAAATACTCAGTCACATCGGTTTGATAGTTGACCACCTGATAGGTCTCGTTAGCACCGTTGGCTGATGACCATGCGCCGTGTCTAAGCGGTTCAGGATACTCAAGCGCTTGGAGCTTAGTTCGCATAATCGGACGCAATGAGCGAAGGCCCGCGGGTTCAATGCCATAACCACGTTCAGTATCATCAATCGTCTTATGCCTGGCTTGCTCCGAGACCCTGGCTTGCTCATCTTTTGCGGCCACGCTTGTAGGTGTTTCAGCAACGCCAGTCTCGACGCCTATCTCATCGCCCCATTCGGAGGGTTCTGCGACTTCGCGGGCAACTCGCCCGGCCTCAACCACGCCAATAACACCCTCGGCAATAATGGGTAAGGCGTTCAACACACCAAATTGGATGTCTGCGACCCCTTGTTCTTTCTCGGCCTTATCTTTCCCTTCAACAATCTCGTCGACGCCCGCACCGACTAACGCAATCGACAGCGCGGCGAGTAGAGGGGCTACTTCAGGCGCCACCATGACAACCGCTCCCAAGACCAGAATGGCGTCATTTATGCCGTGGGCCGCCGCCGCCTTCCAATAATCACTTTGGGTATGTATCGACTGCACGGCGTCTGAATCCAAACGGTCCTTGAGGTTTTGCCGAAAATGAGAAAACGGCCATTCAATAGCAGCACCAAACGTTATGGTGGAATGAGGGGGCCAATAGCCCGTCGCCTGATTCAGGAATTTTGGATAAACCGCCAAGCCTGCCAGCGCCGCATGTAAACCACTTAAAAATGGCCCGTCACCGTCGTCTTCCATCCTGAAATGGCTTTCCAGTGCTTTCCTTTTTCGAGGATCCCGGCATTGCTGCCCTAACCAATCCGTGGCCAACCGCTCAGAATCAAAACCATGCAAAGGAAATGAATTACCTGGAATGTAAATAATGACCCGGCCCGTTAACTCATTTCTGATGGCAATGATGTCGGTGGCGGTATACCGGTAAACAACCAACTCACGAAAGGTAGCGGTTCTTAAAAGCGGGGCATTGACGAAATGCTCCCACGTCAGGGTTTCCCATGCCTGCTCTGCATCCAGCCCTAAAGCCCTCAACAAAAAGCTTTTATCTTCAACCGTCAACGCCCCGGCCGCCGCCTGCGTATACACGGCTTTTAGTAGCGAACCCTTAATGAGGAAGTGGTAATGGGCCCCGTGCTCTTTCCAAAACTGGCCAAGCCGCGCTTGGTAATGCGCCTGGAGATTGCAGTCCCACACGTACTGTTTGAATTCGTCGGCTCGGATATGCAGGTGCGTGGACACGTCGTACCGTTGGGGGCTGGTTTTACGGTAAACAGCCTCATAGGCGACACAATTCCAAAGCGCAAGAGGACTGTGAACAACGTTGACCGCATAGCCTCCTGGCCGATAGCCCTCAAGCCTGCTGAGGTGCTCAAAGAAATCTCCGCTGCCGTTCTGCTGCCAGTTTCGCAGCATGGCCTCGGTAAGCGTCATGGAAA
>NZ_JAMFRV010000433.1 GCF_026224925.1 Pseudomonas sp.
AACAATAACAGTCCCGCCGCCCCGAAACTGTTGGAGCGCGCGTGCCCGCGTGGGGCTGCGAAGCAGTCGTATTTTTGGGACCGCTTGGGTCGAGCGCCACCCGGGGCCCATCGCGGGCAAGCGCGCTCCTACATGGGTTTTTGCATCAATACCTTCACCTGGAGACCATCAACATGGAATGGCTATCGGAATTTGGTGCCATCGCGGCGATGCAGGGGTTTAACGGGCTTTCCGTGTTCTGCGTGCTGTTGCTGATGGCCCTGGGGCTGGCAATTATTTTTGGCCAGATGGGCGTGATCAACATGGCCCACGGTGAGTTCCTCACCATCGGCGCTTACACCACCTACGTCATGTCCAGTCTCACCACGCACTACATGCCTTCAATGCAGCCTTACTACTTTTTCTTCGCCATCGCGCTGTCGTTCGTGGTGGCCGGTGCCATCGGGTGGGTGGTCGAGGCGGTGATGATCAGCCGCTTATACCACCGCCCCCTGGACACCTTGCTCGCGACCTGGGGTTTGTCGCTGGTGATGCAACAGGCCTTCCGCTCGATCTTCGGCGCACGGGAAGTCAGTGCGACGCCGCCGGAGTGGCTGATGGGCGCGGTCAACGTTACCGACACCATCGAAATCCCGCGCAACGGCCTGTTTGTCATGGCCGTGACCATTCTGCTGACTGCGACCATTTTCTGGATGCTGTACCGCACCCGCTGGGGTTTACAGGTCCGTGCCACCGTGCAGAACCGCATGATGAGCCGCGCCGTTGGCATCAACACCCGCAAGGTCGACCGCATGACCTTCGCACTGGGTTGCGGCGTGGCCGGTGTTGCCGGCGCGGCGTTTACCACCATCGGTTCCACCGGGCCCACCGCCGGTTCGTTGTACATCGTTGATACGTTTTTGGTGGTGGTGTTTGGCGGTGCGCAGAGCCTGTTCGGCACCATAGCGTCAGCGTTCGCCATCGCCCAGACGCAGTCGATTTCAGAGTTTTTCATGAGCGGGTCGATGGCCAAGGTCCTGACCCTATCGGCAGTGATCCTGATTCTGATGATGCGCCCGCAAGGCCTGTTTTCCAGCAAAGTCCGCAAGTAGAGGCAGCCAGATGAAAGCGCTAAATAATATTCTCGGCGGCAAGCAAGGGGTTATCGGCCTGCTGGTGCTCGCGCTGCTGATCCTGGTGGTATTCCCGTTGACCCTGGATGCGTTCCGCTTGGGCATGGTTGGCAAATACCTGACCTACGCGTTTGTCGCGGTGGGGCTGGTGTTGTGCTGGGGTTACGGCGGCATTCTCAGCTTGGGGCAGGGGGTGTTCTTCGGCCTCGGCGGCTATTGCATGGCGATGTTCCTCAAGCTTGAGGCCTCGGACCCGATCAGCACCAAAATTCAGTCGACGCCTGGTATCCCGGACTTCATGGACTGGAACCAGATCACCGAATTGCCATGGTTGTGGGTGCCATTTCACAGTTTCAGTTTCACTTTGATCGCCGTGATTGTGCTGCCGGTGCTGCTGGCGCTGATCATCGGTTTGGCGATGTTCAAACGCCGAGTGGGCGACGTGTATTTCTCCATCGTCACCCAAGCCATCGCGCTGATCCTGACAGTGCTGATTATCGGCCAGCAGGGTCTGACCGGTGGCATCAATGGCATCACTGACCTGAAAACCCTGCTCGGCTGGGACATTCGCACCGACGGCGCCAAGTTGACCTTGTACTTCATCAACGCCGGGTTGCTGTTCGGTTGCATCTTGATCGGCAAATTCATTCTCGCCTCCAAGCTCGGCCGGTTGCTGATGGCCATGCGCGACAAGGAAGAGCGGGTGCGGTTTTCCGGCTACGACGTCGCCAGCTTCAAGATATTTGTGTACTGCGTGGCTGCGGCATTCTCGGCCATCGGCGGGGCTATGTTTGCCCTGCAAGTGGGTTTCATGTCGCCGTCCTTCGTCGGCATCGTGCCCTCCATTGAAATGGTGATTTTCGCGGCGGTGGGCGGACGTATGTCGCTACTGGGGGCGGTGTACGGCTCGCTGCTGGTGAACTACGGCAAGACCTATTTTTCCGAATCCTTTCCAGAGCTGTGGCTGTACTTGATGGGCGGTTTGTTCATCGCCGTGGTCATGTACTTCCCCGACGGCCTCGCCGGTTTGTGGGAGACCCACGGCCGCGCCCGGTTGAACAAACTCCTCGGCAAACCGACGCCGGTCATTACTGCGCCGACCAAGGCCAAGGTCATCGAAGCGCCGATTGCCACGCCTGTTGCTGAATCCCTGGAGACACAACCATGAGCGCTGTCGGCTTCCAAATGCCCAAACCGGTGTTGGCGATAGAAGGCCTGACCGTGTCGTTCGACGGCTTCAAAGCGGTGGATGACCTCAACCTGTACATCGACCGCAACGAAGTGCGGGTGGTGATCGGGCCCAACGGCGCGGGCAAGACCACCGTGCTGGATCTGATCTGCGGCAAGACCCGCGCCACCAGCGGCAGCATTCAGTTCAACGACCGCGAACTGACCAAGATGCACGAGTACGACATCGTTCGCGCGGGCGTTGGCCGCAAGTTCCAGACGCCGTCGATCTACGACAACTTGTCAGTGTTCGAGAACCTGGAGATGTCCTTTCCCAAAGGTCGCAGCGTGTTAGGCGCGCTGTTCTTTAAACGCACCGCCGAGGTGGTTGATCGCGTGCGGGAGGTGGCAGGGGAGATCTTCCTCGGCGAACTTCTGGAGCAACAAGCCGGGCTGTTATCTCACGGCCAAAAGCAGTGGCTGGAAATCGGCATGCTGCTGATGCAAGACCCCGAGTTGTTGATGCTCGACGAGCCGGTAGCCGGCATGAGCGTCAGTGAGCGTGCGCAGACTGCGGACTTGCTCAAGCGCATCAGCCAAGGCCGCTCGGTGTTGGTGATCGAACACGACATGGAATTCGTAAAAAGCATCGCGCACAAAGTCACGGTGTTGCACCAAGGCAAAGTGCTGGCTGAAGGCAGCATGGAATCGGTACAGAACAACCCGAAAGTCATCGAAGTCTATCTGGGCCACTAAGGAGCGCAGCATGTTCACCATCAATAAGCTGGCGTGCGGCTATGGCCAGAGCCAAATTCTGCATGACCTCGACCTGAGCGTTGCCAAGCAAGAAATCGTCGCAGTGATGGGGCGTAACGGCATGGGCAAAACCACTTTGTTCAAGACCTTGATGGGCATCTTGCCGCAATGGGGCGGGCAGATTCAGGTGGAAGGTGTCGAAGTCTCGGGCATGGAAACCCATTCACGGGTTGCCCATGGCATTGCCTACGTGCCCCAAGGGCGAATGATTTTTCCGGCCATGAGCGTGCTGGAAAATATCCAGACCGGACTTCCGGCCTCGGCCAAAGGCGTGGTGCCTGAGGACTTGTACACATTATTTCCGGTGCTTTATGAAATGCGCTCACGGCGCGGCGGCAACCTGTCCGGTGGTCAACAACAGCAGTTGGCAATCGCCCGTGCACTGGCGACCAACCCCAAGGTTTTGCTGCTGGACGAACCCACCGAAGGCATCCAGCCGTCGATCATCAAAGACATCGCTCGAACCCTCAAAGAGATCCGCACTTTGCGCGATCTGACCATCGTCGTCTCGGAGCAAGTGCTGTCCTTCACCCTGGACATCGCTGACCGATTCCTGGTCATCGAAAAAGGCCGATTCGTCATCGAAGAAACCCGCGCCAACGTCGACGAAGCCACCATCAGCCGGTATTTGTCGGTTTGACGCGCGACGCCTTCGCGGATGAATCGCGGAACCTGTGGGACCGAATTTATTCGGGAAGCAGGCGGCGCGGTTTGCCTGAAGGACCGCATTAACCCATTCGCGAATGAATTCGCTCCCACAGGGGATCCAGGTTTTTTGTTGGGCCCCCTTAAAAGCGCCAACCGATAGTCAGGAGATACGCCATGACCGAGACCCTAATCAAAGTTGATCTGAACCAGCCTGTCACCGAGAACGAGAACATTCACAACCGCTGGCACCCAGACATTCCAATGGCTGCGTGGGTGAAGCCCGGCGATGATTTCATTCTTGAGACCTACGACTGGACGGCCGGTGCGATCAAGAACAACGACGACGCTAGCGACGTACGTGACATAGACCTGTCCACGGTGCATTACCTGTCCGGGCCGATTGGTGTTCACGGCGCCGAACCTGGCGATTTGCTGGTGGTCGATCTGTTGGACATCGGTGCCCGCGCTGACTCTATGTGGGGGTTCAACGGCTTTTTTCGCGCAACAACGGCGGCGGCTTTCTGACCGATCATTTCCCTTCTGCGCAAAAAGCCATTTGGGATTTCAAAGGCATGATGACCAGCTCCCGGCATATTCCGGGGGTAGAATTTGCTGGCCTGATTCACCCCGGCCTGATTGGCTGCCTGCCCGATCATAAAATGCTCGCGGACTGGAACAAGCGCGAGCAGGAGCTGATCGACACCGACCCGATGCGCGTTCCGCCACTGGCCAACGCACCGCTGGCCGCCACCGCGCACATGGGCAAACTCAAGGGTGAAGCCCGCGACCGCGCTGCCGCAACCGGCGCCCGAACCGTGCCGCCGCGTGAACACGGCGGCAACTGCGATATCAAGGATTTGTCCCGAGGTTCGAAAGTTTTTTTCCCGGTCTACGTCGACGGCGCAGGTTTGTCGGTGGGCGATTTGCACTTTAGCCAAGGCGACGGCGAAATCACCTTTTGCGGCGCCATCGAAATGGCCGGCTGGGTACACATGCGTGTCGAGCTGATCAAAGGTGGCATGGAGAAATACGGGATCAAAAACCCAGTCTTTAAGCCGAGCCCAATCGTTCCGAACTACAACAAATACCTGATCTTCGAAGGTATCTCAGTCGACGAAGCTGGCAAGCAGCATTATTTGGACGTCAGCATTGCCTATCGCCAGGCCTGCCTGAATGCCATCAACTATTTGACCAAGTTCGGTTACTCGCCCGCCCAAGGCTATGCCTTGTTGGGGTCAGCACCGGTGCAAGGGCATATCAGTGGCGTTGTCGACATTCCCAACGCCTGTGCCACATTGTGGCTACCGACGGAAATCTTCCAGTTTGATATCAACCCCAACGCCAATGGCCCGACCCGGTTTATTGATGGCAGCATCGACTTGCCGATTGCCCACGATTTGAAGCGTTAATTTAAATCCGGTAGGAGCGAACTTGTTCGGTCCCACAGAATCTCGGCCCGGCGCCTGTTTAAGGAATCTGCTATGCCTATGTATGAATACGATTGCCAACACTGTGGCGACTTTACCGCTTTGCGGCCCATGGCTGAGAGCGGGCAACCGTGTGCGTGTCCGGAGTGTGGCGAGTCGAGCCTGAGGGTGATTTTATCGGCGCCTGGGCTAAGTTCGATGGCAGGTAATACCCTCCGCGCCATGGAGACCAACGAGCGCAGCTCTCATGAACCAAAAACGGTTGCTCAGTACCAGGAAAGCAAGCGTCACCCCAGCGGATGCGCTTGCTGCGGCCCCAGCAAACCACTGGCACCGACTAAGGCCAACCCGCTCGCACTTAAAGGAAAGCCGGCAGGTAGGCCATGGATGATTAGCCACTGATCATAGGAGATACAGAAGGGCCGCTTCTGCGATTAACAGTAGCGGCCCTTTTTTATGGGTGCAGCAATTGGCTCAGCCGTTCAACCTGAAGCAATCAGTGCATGAACAGGGCAATCAGGATGATGATCGGGATCGGTACACCGAGAAACAGTAAGAGTAGTGAGCGCATTGTTATTCTCCTGGGGTAGAAAGTAGCCCGTTTGTTTAGCGAACCGGTGGCATGTTGGTGGCGGAGGTATAGGTTTCACGAGACGAGGTGTCGTTGATGTACACCACTGCGTCCCGGCGGCGGCCACCCATGGTTGCAGCGACACTGGCGAAGAAAGCACCGCACAGCAGCGCAACGAACATCCACAGCGATGTATAAGCAGCCACTTTTGCTGCCGTATCTGCGGCGTTCTTAGCGGCTGTTTTAGCGTCTTCTACCGCTTGCCGTGCCTGACCGTAAACCTGATCGACCCGCGCCTGCGCATCGGCTTGGCTGAGGTCGGTACGTTGAGCTATCAGTTGTGCCAGGTAGGTACGGTCTTGCGCGCTCAGTTGACTGTCTTTGCTGTTCAAGGTTTTTGCGAAAATACGGAACACAACGCCATGTGCGGCGTCATCGCTGACCGAAGCTGCACGGTCATCGCGGAACAATGTATCAATGAAATAACCGGAATCTTCGCCACTGTTGCTGTTGCTGGCAGCACTGCCAGCAGCTTGAGTCGCTGCACCGGCAACGCCAGACACCGCACTCGCCCCGGCCTGAGCACCACCGCTGACAATGCTGCCCAACGAACTGGCTACCAATGTTGCTGCGACCAGTGTTGCCACCGCCCATGCAAGGAAGCCGTGAGCGGTATCGCGAAAGTACACTTCATCGCCATGCATGTTTGTCCATTTGACCCGCAGGCGCCCGGCGATATAGCCGCCCATGCCGGAAGCGATGATCTGGGTGAATGCCAGCCAGACAATCGTCGATATGCCTATGCCCTTGGCGCTCATTGCGCTGTCCGACCATGGCGAGACAGCTGAGAAGCCGAGGCCAAAGCCTAAAATCACAAGAATCAATGACAGTGCTGCCGCGCCTGCTGCACCGGCAAATATCGCCCCCCAAGAAACACCTGAAAGGCTTGTCGACTCCTGTGAACCCGCTGCGTAGTTACCTGAGGATGAAGTCATTGTTGTTCTCTTCCGTGTGTGAATAGGTTTGTTACAAATGTGTACGAAGAGAAATGCAGCAGGTGTGCCAGCAGCGCCATAAGGAGTAAATATATATTTATCAATAACTTATGATTATTTTCAATGGTGAGCGTCATGCAATATGCAATGATCCAATAAATTCTGCGGGCGATATGCATTGGTCAAAGATATTGGGTTTTCAGCCCGGCACGATTTTTGATGCGGCTACCTTGAATTCTGAGCGGTTGATCCTGTCTATTTGAGGCAGTCAATGATTTTCAGTCCGCAGGTGCAGAAACGAACGCACGATGCTGTTTAGGTCGAGCTTTTTCTGATCGTTCGCATATAGTTTCCTTTTATGCATTTGCTCCTGGTTCCAGACGAGGTTTTCCGCCCATGTTCCTTCATCGCCCCTTAGAAGAAAAAGACATCGCTGTCATTTGCGATTTTCCGCAAAGCACGGACGAGTTGTTTTACATGTTTCCAAAGGCCAGTTACCCCCTGACACCGAGCCAACTGAGAGATGCTATCGAGAGTCGCTCTGACTCTACGGTGATCGAGCAAAATGGTGAGGTGGTGGGGTTTGCCAATTTTTCGCGTTGGGAGTTTCGCGGACGCTGCTCTTTGGGCAATGTGATTATTGCTCCCGGTACCCGATCCCGTGGCGTCGGCAGCTACCTGATCGGCTGCATGATTGACATTGCGTTCGACAAACATGAAGCGCTTGAGTTGACCGCCTCATGCTTTAACCACAACGTTCCCGGTTTGTTGTTTTACCCGAAACTGGGTTTCCGACCGTTCTCTATTGAAGAGCGCGTTGATAAACACGGCGCCCGGGTCGCCTTGATCAATCTGCGGTTCGGTAGGCCCGAAGCTCAACTCAGTCAAAATTGAATCACCTCCGATGAATGGACGATGGAAAGGGTGTAATCCCTTTCCATTTTTTGTTAAAAAATATATCCATGAAGAGGGGGCTTACCCTTTATCGCGGCTAGAGGTTGATGAAACGTTTCTTCAATGTGTTTTTCCAAATTGGCACTTGAATATTGATATAGATCAATACTAAAAAGCGGCGTTGCATCCATTTTATGAGTGATGTATAAGATTTAAGTCCGTTCAAAAATACGCGCCGACAATTGGGCGTCATTTGAGCGTGATGTTGTAAATATAATGAGAAGTGAATCTTATTAACTGCCTTTTGTCAGGAGGAACTAATGATTGCATACAGGCTTTCCACGTTGGAGTTACGCGGCATCATTGAGCGCGCTTTTCTACCGTTGCGCTGCACGTGTACTGTGGCGCCTGATTATTCAATGACTGTTCAGATTTCCGATCTTCATTCTGATCGAGTGGACTTGATAGTCACCGGCATTTCTCTGGACAGACTCAACACCAGCAGGGACATCTCGGAGCTGGTGGCTGAATTGCGTTACGATCTGGCTAATAACGGCAAATCACTGGGCCCAGTCCACGCGAAAGCCGGGTAATAGGGCCGATCACTACGGACCGAGATGAGTCGTACGGTTCGCGGTGAAAGGACTTTGTTAAAATTAAAACAGCCCCCGTTCGTTGATGTGGAGTGCCTATCAGGCGCACATCAGGTGTCTCGCCTCGCCAACTAGTTGGCTCCCACCGGTAGCAACACCGTTGGTAAGGTGACATTGAACTTTCGCTTAAACGGTTCAACACGTCTTTTATCCTCCTTTCTGCTAGACCTTCCTTTCTATTTAGAAAATTTGTTCTTGCGTTCAATCATATTGATATCCGTTAGAACTATATCGCTACGGCATAGACGAATACATATGGCTTGAAACGGAACCGCGCGATGACGCAGGTATTCAACCGTTCTGCCGACACTTGGTTGCGCTTCGGGTTGTTCAGCTTAATGGTCGGACTTATTGGGGGGCTCGCCGTGGCCTTGATGTTTGATCGTTCAGACTATCGGACTGACCGCGGCTGGGTGGTTGATCAACCCATACCCTTTAGCCATGCCCACCATGCCGGTGAATTGGGCATTGATTGCCGTTATTGCCATGCCTCGGTTGAGACATCTGCCGAGGCGGGTTTACCGCCGACTTATACCTGTATGTCCTGCCATTCGCAGATTTGGTCCGACAGCGACGTACTCGAACCGTTGCGTCGAAGCTTGCGTGAGCGCATTCCTTTGCACTGGCAGCGAGTCGCCAAACTGCCCGATTACGTTTACTTCCATCATGCCGTGCATGTGCAGGCCGGCGTGGCCTGCGTCAGTTGTCATGGGCCGGTGGATCGCATGCCGCTGTTGAGCAAAAGCGAGCCTTTGAACATGGGGCAATGCCTGGCTTGTCATCGAGATCCCGCACCGAACCTTCGTCCGCGCGAACTTGTCACGCAGATGGACTGGTCCACTGACGAAGACCGGCGGAAGATGGGCCGGCGATTGATGAAGGTGTACCACATCAATCCGGTTGGGTTGACTGATTGCGGCGGGGCGCCTTGACGTGGACAAACTGCGGCGCTATTTGCTGATCTCCGCACTGTTGGGGTTGGGTTTTCTCGGCTGCAAACTGCTGGAATACAGCCTTGAGTTTCACGAAGGCTTGCTGCCTGGGTTTGGCCTGAATTCACCGCTGACACTGCCGTCGGCGCGGTTGTTCATGAACCTGTATTTCTTCGCCACGTTCTTGCACGGAATTCATGTATTGGTGGCGGTAGGCTTGGGCTTGCACCTGTATGTGGCGCTGGGACGTCGCTGGGTCGAACTGCCCCAAGCCAGCGTGCGCATTGAAATGACTACCTTGTATTGGCACTTGGTGGACGCCATCTGGGTGCTGTTGTACCCCTCTCTTTACCTGATCGGGCGCTGAGTATGAATACACTGACTACTTGGCGGGTATACGCGGCACTCATGGGGCTGTTAGTGCTGGAGCTGCTGTGCGCCAGCTCATCATGGGGGCTGAAAAACTGGTTAGTGGCCGCAGCGGCGGTTGCCCAATTCAGCTTGCTGCTATTGGTCTATCTCGGTATCGCCAAAGCTCGCGGCTGGGTGAAGCTGTTTGGCTGTCTGTATTTACTGTGGTTGGTGGTGATGTTTGGGTTTGTGTTGGGAGAGGTTGGCACGCGCTGAAAAGCGATCTCTGCCAATCTCCCCTATCAACCAACCGCCTCCAGCAACCATTCCCGCAGCGCTCGTATCTTCGGCAGTTGCGCCCGTGGCGCAGGATAGATCAGGTAGTAGCCGATGCCTTGGTTGAGTTCTGTCTCAAACGGCGCCACCAGTACCCCATCCTTCAGGCTTTCGCGCACCAGATTCAGGTCCCCCAGCGCGATGCCTTGACCGCGTGTCGCGGCTGACAGCGCGAGGTCCAACGTGTCGAATGTCTGCCCTCGATGAGAGGCGATGTTTGCGACGCCTGCGGCCTCTAGCCAGCGACTCCACCCATTTGCCGGTATGCAATGCAGCAATGGCATTGATTTCAGGTCAGCGGGATGCGTCAGGCGTTTGGCCAGTTCCGGCGAACACACGGGCGTTAGCCTCTCAGCCATCAGGGGAATCGCTTCAACACCTTTCCACTCGCCGTGCCCGTGAATAATAGCGGCATCAATGTCGCTGTCCTCGAAACGCGGCTCCCAAGCGTCGTACGTCGTCACCCGCACGTCCACATCAGGCATCAGAATCCGCAGGCTCGGTAATAACGGCAAAAACCAGCGTGTGGCCAAGGTGGGCGGCATGCGCAAGGTCAATACCTGGCTTGCGGTGCGCAGGCTGTTGCACATATTGGTCAGGCGCGCAAAAGCGTCATCCACCACCGGCAGCAGCGCCTCGGCTTCCGGGGTCAGGCGCAGGCCGGTCTTGTGGCGGATAAACAGGATCACCCCGAGGTGTTCCTCCAGCTGTTGGATCTGCCGACTGATCGCGCTTTGAGTGACAAATAACGCTTTGGCGGCACGGCTGAAGGTGCCGTAGCGCGCGGCGGCGGCAAATACCTCAAGCCCCCGCAGTGGCGGTAGTCGCAGTTGGAAACTGGGGTCGTCTGATACATGAGCTGAGAGCATAGATTGCATGAGAATTCACCGCGTTTACTCCTGAGTGCAGGGAGCTTAACGTAATTCGTCCCCGCTTTAATAAATCCCTCTCGCGCATGGATACGCTCGGTTTCCTGTGTGCTGTAGGCAGCGATGTGGGCACCCCATCTTGAACTCACCTGGAGTAGCTGTATGAAGCGCGTAATCCTCGATCAATCGTTGGTTTGGGCACAGGTAGTAGACGTTGCGAGTGAAGGCGCTTTTCTGGAGTTATCGTCAGCGGCCAAAGCCCGTATCGAGGCGGCTAATGCCATCGTGCGCACGGTGGTTGAAAAGAACATCCGAGCTTATGGCGTCAACACCGGGGTCGGAGCGCTGGCCAACACCGTGGTCGCGCCCGAGCAGCAAAGCGCGTTGTCGCGCAATATATTGATGAGCCATGCGGTGGGCCTGGGCACGCCGCTGGCGGTGAGCGAGACGCGGGCAATCATGGTCTGCGCGATCAATAACTTTGCCCACGGTTACTCCGGCTTGCGCCTGGAGTTGGTGGAACGCCTGGTGGTCCTGCTCAACGCGCAGTGCACCCCCGAAGTGCCGCATCAGGGCTCGGTCGGCTATCTCAGCCATATGGCACACATCGGTTTGGTGATGATCGGTCACGGTTACTGCCGGCTCGGCAACGAACGTCTGACTTCCGCTGCGGCGTTACAACGGCTTGGCCTTGAGCCATTTGTCCTGCAAGCCAAAGAGGGCTTGTGCCTAGTTAATGGTTCGCCGTGCGTTACTGGCCTTGGCTGCCTGCTCGTGGACCGTGCCAGGCAATTGATGGACTGGGCTGACGCTATTTCTGCCATGAGTTTCGAAACCCAGCGCTGTCAGATCCGTGCCTTGCATACGGCGCCTATGGCGATGCGCGCGTCGCCGGGGCTCAAGTATGTGGCTGAGCGCTTGAACCATTTGCTCGACGATTCACAAATCATGCAGGCCGCTGCTGGCCGACAAACTCAAGACGCCTTGAGCTTGCGCAGTATTCCTCACGTCCATGGTGCGGTTCGCGATGCCTGGGCTCAGGTGGCTGCAGTGGTTGATCAAGAGTTGGCGAGTGTCACCGACAACCCCATGGTGTGCGGCACGCCAGACGCACCGGAGATTTACTCTCAGGCCCATGCGGTTAGCGCAAGCATGGGTTTGGCCATGGATCAGCTGGGTATCGCCATGGCGCAACTGGGCGCGATTTCCGAGCGCAGGATTGATCGCATGGTCAATCCGTTGGTCAGCGGCCTGCCACCTTTCCTGGCGGGTGAAAGCGGCGTGGAGTCTGGTTTCATGATCGCCCAATACACAGCGGTCTCGCTGGTGGCACATAACCGTCGCCTGGCCGCTCCCGCCAGCCTTGATGGCGGTATTACCTCGGGCCTTCAAGAAGACATCCTTTGCCACGCCACGCCGGCCGCACTGAAGGCGCAACGTATTCTCGATAACGTGGAACATATTGTCGCCATTGAGCTGCTTGCCGCCAGCCAAAGTTACGATGTGTTGAATTCGCCATTAAACCCGGCACCGCGAACGGCAGCATTGCACCGAGCGTTTCGCGAGGACATTGCGTTGTACGCTGATGATCGGCCGTTGGGTGAGGACATTGGCCAAGCCGCCGTTTTTATTAAGTGCAACAGTCCAGATGAGTTGTTATCCCGTTTGGGGCTAGGTTATTTTTAAGGATTTAACTGGGTTTTCGAGATCTGCTATTCATAACCGGAATAGTTAACTATAAGCGCAAGGGGCGCGTTAGTGCAGTGCTGGCTCATTAAGGTGCTCCGTTGTTTGTGCGGGGCGCTGAAAAGCTGCACTAGTGCAAACCAAGGCGTGGTTCAAGGCCATTATTAAAAATATAGTCTACATCGCTGCCCGTTGATTCTCCGGCGTCAATAAAAAAATTACTTAAAATTCATTCTCTTATGATCCATAAGAGTTAAAAGACGTGTTTTCTCAAAAATTTGACACTTCCCATGATTTTTGAAATTATCGGCTTGAACCCGACGGTTGATAAGCCCGTTTCCCAACCGCATCGAAAACCATAAGCCAGAGACCTTTGTTCATCTCTGTAAGCGGGAGGGTAGGCACAACTCGGCAGCTTTGCTAGACGGGGTGAACTGCCCAACAGGTCGGCGGTCATTTAAATCGACATCGCCTACTTTTATAACTTTTGTAACTTCTAAAATGTGCATCCTGTTCGGATCAGTGCGGTAGCGTTGACTATTTAAATCTCCGGCGAAGAATTTTCTATTGGCAGGGGATAAGCAATAGTAAAACACTCCTTTAAGATTCGGGCGGTAGCGTTGCCTAACGAAAAGTGGGGGGCCTCCTAAAAACGTTTGCAGCCCTCTCATACGGCGCATGGCGTTAACTAGTGTTTTTTCTATTACTAAAAAAAACCTCCCGACATTCTTTCCGGTATGAACCAACCCTCCAGCGGATAACAAAAAAATAAGAAGTATCAGCCCAATTTAAATATGGAGCACTACGTCATGTTTGGATCTCAACTGGAAACCGTTTGCGGCTGTGTAGTAGGTGGCGCTGGTCCGGCTGGCATGGGGTTGATATTTAATGCCTTGAAGAGCGGTGCGTTGCCGGCGATGACCCGTAACGGGCTAATCATCGTTGATGCGAGTCCTCTGCCGGGCACCGGCCGTCTCGCTGACTACCAGATCACCGCAAACTCGGTGGGCGATGTTTTTCTCGACTGCCTGCGTGACCCGGCGTTGCGTGAGGTGTTCGAGCCGCTGCAGCGTAGCGAGGCTTACTGGCGCATTCGTGATCAGGCGTTCAGCGCGCCGCAGTTGTGTGACGTCGGCGAGCTGCTGGCCGAAGCGTCAAAGTTAGTGCTGGACCATTTGGTAGAGCACTATGCGGTGGAAGTCTGGAGCCGCACCACCATCACCGAAGTGGTCAATATCGCCGACGAATATCAAGTGTGGGTCGAGCATAACGGCCGTTCTCAAGTCATTCGGTGCCGCTCGCTGGTGCTTAACCTTGGCGGTCACCAGGATCCCTCGCATTTGCTCCACGCACTGGCTGATCAAGGGCTGGCATTGTCGCCAAGGACCAGCGTGCAAAGCGCCGATACCTTATTGCGGATGAGCGCTAACGAACTTCGCGACCATTTTGCCCCTGTGCTCGCAGTGGGGGGGCGGCTGACCGTGGTGGGTGGGTCTCACAGCGCATTTTCAATGCTCGAAAATCTGGCCAAAGCGTTGCAAAGCATTGGTCTTGAAGAGCTGACACTGGTGCATCGCTCGCAAATCCGCTTGTTCTATGAAAGCGTCGAGCAAGCCATTGCCAGCGGCTACGAGTTTGATCCAGTGAATGACGTTTGCCCGGTCTCTGGGCGGGTTAATCGTTCGGGGGGGCTGCGCTACAGTGCGCTTGAGGTCGGTCGAAACATCCTTCAATACGGCCGAATCAGCCCAGACGGGGTGCGCGTACGTTTGTTGCAGTCCGGAGCCGGACCGGCGCAGCAGTATGAGCGGGCCAGGCAGGCCTTGTCCGAGTCGAGCGTGGTAGTGCAGTGCACCGGGTATCAGCCGCGGTTGCCTGCACTGAAATACGCAGATGGCAGCCCGATCACGCTCCGCGAAGTCAAGGGTGGGCTTGATTCTGACCCGTCGGGTTGTCCGGTGGATGCTATCGGACAGCGCATGCATGGTTTGTATTTGTTTGGCTTGGGTTCGGGCCTTGGCATTGACCCTCGGTTGGGCAGCGAGCCATCATTTGACGGCCGCATCTATGGCGTCTGGCAATTCCATAACGACGCCAGCCGCGCCGTCATCGAATCGGTATCTTCGCGCGTCTACGTGCAATTGGCCGAGAAAGTAGTGGCTGATCGCAGACGCCGGCGGCGCGCTGAAGAAGACACTCCTTTCTTCTGGCCTGCGATGGCGTCTGCCAAGTTCTAAGTTGCATTGAGCGTCGATGTGAACATTCCTCAGCGTAAAAAACCCGAATGACCAATGGTCACTCGGGTTTTTTTTGCCCGCATTGTGCTGGCGGGGTTATGAATGATGATCCTCATGTAGTGTTGAATGGCCGGTGTGGGTCCTCTATCCTCGACTCAGAAACCGTTTAGGCTTGGCCGCATGTTAGGTGTGCGAAAGCCTTTAACTACTCAACAGGAGGTCGATGGCCATGCGCATTTTGATTGTTGGAGCCGGTGCGATAGGGGGTTATTTCGGCGGGCGG
>NZ_JAMFRV010000434.1 GCF_026224925.1 Pseudomonas sp.
AGAGCGACAGGAACTCAGGGAGAGAACGGAATGGAAGCGAAGCGTCATCCGGTAAACCTTGAATAGTATCGCAAGGTGAGCGGAAAATGGCAATTCGTACTCTCTTCCAATACAAGATGAGCCTGAAGGAAGGCTTTGATTCCAATACAAGATGAGCCTGAAGGGGCGGTCATGCTGGGTAGTGAACATTCGCATGGACGAGGCAGAGAAGTTGAATTTGGAATCGATTGGCCAGTTTGTCGCGGCCAGCGAGGAAATCGGTTTTGAAGCCGAAGATCGCCAGCAGCGTTATAGCTGGGTGGAGGGGGTGCTGGTAGGGCAGCAGTACGCTCAGCAGGGCAAGGTTGCGCGGGGCCTGCTGCGGCGCTACATCGTGAAGATGACCGGTCTGAGCCGGGCGCAAGTAACGCGACTGATCGCTCGCTACACGGCCAGCGGGCGAGTCCATGTGACGGTCTATCGGCGACGGCGTTTCTCGCAACTCTACACACGAGCCGACATCGAACTGCTGGCCTCGGTCGACGAAGCGCACGAGACGCTGAGCGGGCCGGCGACGCGGCGCATCCTGGAGCGGGAACAGCTGCTCTCGAAGCGGCCGGAGTATGCGCGTCTGGCCGGTATCTCGGTGGCGCATCTGTACAACCTGCGCAAGAGCCAGCGTTACCGCGAGCCGCTGTTGAACTACACCAGGACGCGGCCCACGGCGGTGTCGATTGGCGAGCGGCGCAAGCCCCAGCCGGAGGGCCAGCCCGGCTATCTGCGTCTGGACACGGTGCATCAGGGCGATGGCCCCGAGGGCAAGGGTGTTTATCACATCGATGCCGTCGACGAGGTCACGCAATGGCAGGTCGTCGGCGCGACGCCGCGCATCTCGGAGGCCTATCTGCTGCCGGTTTTAGAGGATATGATGCGCCAGTTTCCTTTTCGCATCCTCGGCTTCCACACCGACAACGGCAGCGAGTTCATCAACAAGACCGTCGCCCAACTGCTGGAAAAGCTGCGCGTCGAACAGACCAAGAGCCGGCCTCGGCAGAGCGGCGACAACGGCCTGGTGGAGACCAAGAACGGCGCCGTGATCCGCAAACATATCGGCTATGGCTACATTGACGCCAGCCACGCCGAGGCGATCGACAGCTTCTACTGTGCGTACTTGAATCCCTATCTAAACTATCATCGTCCCTGCGCTCAGGCTGACGTGAAGATCGACGAGAAGGGTCGCAAACGCATCCGTTACAAGCGCTACCAAACTCCGCTGGAAACTCTGTCGTTGTTGGACAAACCAGCACAATACCTGCGCGATGGACTCAGTATGAACGCGCTGAAAAGGGTCGCCGCAGCCATCAGCGATACCGATGCCGCGCGGCGAATGCAGGAAGCCAAAAACAAGCTGTTCGAGAAATTACGACTCACCGCGTAGAACCGCAGGACTATGCGCAAGGGCGGAGGAAATGGCGGTTTATGGAAAGCTCGGAAAACGATAGTGCTTTGTTTTCCGACCTTCCCACAAACCTTGGGTGCAGCGAAGCTAGCTGCCAATCCAGCAGTGAAACATCTGCCAGTGGAACT